>NZ_JBMDXJ010000058.1:0-18931 GCF_048594945.1 Pseudactinotalea sp.
GAACGCGCCCTCGGTCCAGTCGAGGAACTCGTACAGCGCGACCTGGTGCCGCACGACCGTGCCCATCGTGTTCGCGATGATGCCCCGCCACTGCTCGGTGGCGCGAGTGCCGCCGTCGGCGCCGTAGGAGACGATGCCGAACCCTTTGAAGCTCCACTCGGGGTACAGCACGTCGAGCGCGTTCTTCAGGGCGGCGGGCACGCCGTGGTTGTACTCGGGTGTGACCCACACGAAGCCGTCGAAGGAATCGACGGCCTTGCTCCACTCCCGGGTCTGCGGGGTCTCGTACTCCCGCTCGGCGGCACCGGGCACGGTCTGCTCGCACAGCAGCGGCAGGTCGAACGCGGCCACGTCGAGCAGCTCGTAGGAGACGTCCTCGCGCTCCTGGGCGTGCCCGAGCACCCACCGCGCCACCGCCTCGCCCTTGCGGCCGGGCCGGGTGCTTCCGAGGACGACGGCGATGCGCAGCTTGCTCATGTGTCCCATGGAACCAAATGCCAGTGCCCACGCGAGGGAGATCCGGACCTGCCGGGCCGGACGTCAGCCCGTGCAGGCCCTGTCTGTCACCAGCTCGCCGCGGCCGTCGGTGTCGACCCAGACCACGCCGAGACCCTCCGTCCCGTCCCCACGCAGCACCAAGCTGGTGGTGACGATCGTCGTGGAGTCGTCACTGCCCGGATGATCGACCTCATCCGTGGTCTCGTTCTCCTCCAATGACAGCCCGTGTCGATCGGCGAGCTCCTCGAGCGTGCTCCTGGTCGCGTCCAGGCTGCTGGTGTCACCCGAGCTGACCTGCGCCAGCAGCTGCTCGCAGGTGACGACCTCGGCGGAGCTCGTCTCTGCCTCGGGATCGGCTGTGTCGGCCGAGCCGGCGAGGAGCCATATGCCGGCGATCGTGAAGCCGACGCCGATGACCACGCCCACCACCTGACCGATCTGGAACCGTAGATCCGATGGCTCCACAGCATCCGGATTGCGGTACATCGGCGCTGCGGCCACCCGCCATATGCGTCGGCTCAGCAGGCCTGCCAGAACTGTGAGCAGTCCGATGATCAGGAAAAGAACGCCCCCCGCACTCATGAGTGCGACGGTATCAGCGGCCTCCTGAAGCGTGCCGTACCGGGTGCGTGAGGGCCTGGGCGATATCGATCCAGCCCTGCGATCACGCGGCTGTGCCAAGGGCGCCCATGGGCGCTCTGTGTGCCGGAATCTCCAGCCGTGGCAGGTGGGCGGCGCGCGAGTGCGCGTGGTTGGCGGGTGACCTGGCCCGCAGGTGCCGCGTGGATCGTGTGAAGGTTGGTGGGGCGGCCGGTGGTGCCGCATGCCTGGTGCGCATACTGGGACCGGCCGCACCGCGGCCAGCCCTTCGTCGAGAGTGAGATCGCGTGCCGTCCGAGCGGAAGCCAACCGGCCCTGCCCGCCGCAGCGTGAAGTCCGCGCCGTCCTCCGGCACGGGAAAGCCGAGCTGGGAGCGAACCGGGGCCTCGTCGACCCGCCGCAAGCCGGCGAGCGGAAAGAACGGCAGCACGAAGGGCCCGAAGGGCAAGAAGAAGTTCTGGAACTTTCCGCGCCGCGGCAAGGGTCCGATCCGCCGCTGGCTGCCGAGCTGGCGGTTCATGCTCGCGTCGGTGATGGGAGTGTTCCTGCTAGGCGCGGGTGTCTTCTTCTACTTCTACGCGACCACCGACGTGCCGGAGGCGCAGGACATCGCCCTGGCGGAGTCGAGCACCGTCTACTTCGCCGACGGCGAGACCGAGATGGGTGCGTTCGCCGAGGTCAACCGCACGATCGTCGATCCGGCCACGCTGCCCGACCACGTGGGCCAGGCGGTCGTCGCGTCCGAGGACCGGCGGTTCTACTCCAACTCCGGCATCGACCCCATCGGCATCCTGCGTGCGCTCTGGAACAACCTGCGCGGCAACCCCACGCAGGGCGGGTCCACGCTCACCCAGCAGTACGTGGAGCGGTATTACACCGGCCAGACCTCCGGCTACGGCGACAAGATCCGCGAGGTCATCCTCGCGCTGAAGATCGACCGTGAGCAGAGCAAGGACGAGATCCTCGGCAACTACCTCAACACGATCTACTTCGGCCGCGGCGCCTACGGCATCGAGGCCGCCTCGCAGGCGTACTTCGACAAGCCGGCGAGCGAGCTGACCGTCAGCGAGTCCGCGTTGCTCGCCGGGATCATCCCCTCGCCCTCGCGCTGGGACCCGGCGGTCGACCCCCAGCAGGCCGAGGCGCGCTGGGAGCGCACCCTCGGGTACATGGTCGACGGCGGCTATCTCACCGAGGCGGAGCGCGGCGAGCTGGTGCTGCCGGAGACGGTGGAAGGCGAGCAGAGCAACTCGCTGGGCGGCACGAACGGGTATCTGCTCGACATGGTTCGCACCGAGCTGCTGGAGCGGAGCGATCTCAGCGAGGCCGATGTCTATGGCGGTGGGCTCGACATCGTCACGACGATCGACGCCGACCTGCAGGCGCTCGCGGTCGCGGCCGCCGAGGACCTCCCGGACGACGCCCCGGACAACCTCAAGGTGGCGCTGGTCTCGATGGACCCGACCACGGGGGCGATCGTGTCGCTGTACGGCGGGCCCGACTTCGTGAGCGAGTCCCGCAACCGGGTGACCCAGGACGTGGCGCAGGGCGGGTCGACGTTCAAGCCGTTCACGTTGATCGCGGCACTCGAGTCGGGGATGCCGCTCGAGCAGCGGTACCCCAGCTACTCGCCGATGGATATCGACGGGTACACGGTGCGCAACTTCGACTCGATCAATCGCGGCAACATCGATCTCGTGACAGCGACGGAGAACTCCGTCAACACCGCGTACGTACAGATGAACAACGAGGTGGGACCGGAGAACACCGTGGACGTGGCGACCCGGCTCGGGCTGCCGGAGGACACCGCCGGCCTGGAGGCGGTCCCGTCGAACGTGCTCGGGTCGGCCTCGCCGCACCCGCTCGACATGGTCACCGCTTACTCCACGATCGCGTCCGGCGGCGAACGTCACGAGAGCTTCATCGTGGCGCAGGCCACGAACGGCGACGGAGACGTGCTCTACGCCGGTGCCCAGCCGGGCGAGCAGGTGGTCGACGAGCAGGTGATCGCTGACGCGACCTATGCGATGACCCAGGTGGTCGAGAACGGCACGGGCCGCACCGCGAGCGAGATCGGCCGCCCGGCGGCGGGCAAGACCGGGTCGTCGCAGGACTACCGGTCCGCGTGGTTCGTGGGATTTGTCCCGCAGCTGACCACGGCGGTCGCGTTGTACCAGCCCGGCGAGGACGGTACCGAGGAGGTGCTCACCCCGTTCGGTGGCGCCAACCCCGTGGCCGGCGGCACCTGGCCCACGACGATCTGGACCAATTACATGACCGACGCCGTGGCGGACCTCCCGGTGGTCGACTTCCCCGAGCGCAGCGCGCCGGCCACGCCCACCTACCAGCCGACCGCGCCGCCCACCACGGACGAGCCCACCACCGAGGAGCCGACGACCGAGGAGCCGACGACCGAGGAGCCGACCACGGAGGAGCCGACGACCGAGGAGCCGACCACGGAGGAGCCGACGACCGAGGAGCCGACCACGGACGATCCGACCGACGATCCCAGCGACGATCCGACGTCGGACGACCCGACCGACGATCCGACGTCGGACGATCCCACCGACGCCGGCCTCGGCCTCCCGATCATCGGGGACAGCTGAGCCACCGCCGTCGCGGCGCCGGCGGTGATCCGGTACGATCTGGTGGTTTGTGTCCGCAGCACGCACCTGCGTGAGGTGGGCACAACGCATCGCATGAACCCTCCTGTCACGGAAATGCCGTGACCGCCTAGACCGAAGGAGGTGGGTATACACATGCGTCAGTACGAACTGATGATCATCCTCGAGCCCGAGGTGGACGAGCGCACCGTCGCACCCTCCCTGGACAAGTTCCTGTCCGTCATCACCACGGGTGGTGGCAGTGTCGACAAGGTCGACATCTGGGGCAAGCGCCGCCTGGCCTACGAGATCGCCAAGCGTTCCGAGGGCATCTACGCCGTCGTGGACATGACGGCCACGCCCGAGCTCGCCAAGGAGCTCGACCGCCAGCTGGGGCTCAACGAGTCGGTGCTGCGCACCAAGCTCATCCGCCCCGACGCTCACTGACCGCTCAGACAGCACAGCAGGAGGCACCGATATGGCAGGCGACACCATCATCACGGTCGTCGGGAACCTGACCGCCGACCCGGAGCTGCGGTTCACGCCCTCCGGCGCCGCGGTCGCGAACTTCACCGTGGCGTCCACGCCGCGGCAGTTCGACCGCCAGAGCAACGAGTGGAAGGACGGCGACACGCTGTTCATGCGCTGCTCGATCTGGCGCGAGGCGGCCGAGAACGTGGCCGAGTCGCTCGTCAAGGGCACGCGTGTGATCGCTCAGGGCCGGCTGGTCCAGCGCTCGTACGAGACCCGTGAGGGCGAGAAGCGCACGGTCGTCGAGCTCCAGGTCGACGAGGTGGCTCCCTCGCTGCGCTACGCCACGGCCAAGGTCACCCGCAGCCAGCGCGGCGGCGGTGGCGGTGGCGGCAACTACGGCGGTGGCGGCGGCTACTCCGGTGGCGGCAACAGCGGCGGTGGCGGCGGCTACGGCGGCGGCAACGCTGGCGGTGGGAACTCCGGCGGCGGAAGCAACGCCGAGGACCCGTGGGCCAGCAGCGGTTCGTCGTTCTCCGACGAGCCCCCCTTCTAAACATCCCGCGTCCACGGACGCGTAGTACGAGGAGACATCACATGGCGAGGAACACTCGCAAGCCGGTCATCAAGAAGGTGAAGCCGGTCAAGCGCCCCGTTCTCGAGAACGGCATCAACTACAAGGACACCGCGACCCTGCGGAAGTTCATCTCCGACCGCGGCAAGATCCGGGCCCGCCGGGTCACCGGGGTCACCGTGCAGGAGCAGCGACTGATCGCGAAGGCCGTGAAGAACGCCCGCGAGATGGCGCTGCTGCCCTACTCCGGCTCCGGCCGCTGAGGAAGGAGCAGACATCATGACGACGAAGCTCATCCTCACCCACGAGGTGACGGGGCTCGGTGCGCCGGGCGACGTCATCGACGTCAAGGACGGCTACGCCCGCAACTACCTCCTCCCGCGCGGCCTCGCCACCGGGTGGACCAAGGGCGCGCAGAAGCAGATCGACGCCATCCAGGCAGCTCGCCGCAAGCGTGAGATCGCCACGATCGAGGACGCCCGCGCCGCCCGCGACTCGCTGCAGAGCAAGCCCGTGGTCGTGCAGGTGCGTTCCGGCGAGTCCGGCCGCCTGTTCGGCGCGGTCACCACGACCGACATCGCGGAGGCCGTCGCCGCCGCCGGTGGCGTGAGCGTGGACCGCCGCAAGATCGAGGTCAAGAACCCGATCAAGTCGCTCGGCTCCCACCAGGTGTCCGTGCGTCTGCACGACGACGTCACCGCGACCCTCGAGGTCCAGGTCGTCCCGGCCAAGTAAGGCCAGTACGACGGCGAAGGCCCGGTCCCGTAGGGGCCGGGCCTTTGGCATGTCGCGGGGCTCGGCCGGAACAGCGGCGACTCTGAGGATGTCACTCCTTGGCTGCAGCAGCCCTCTGAACCTGGCCGACCAGACGGTCCCGAGCGTGGTCGAGGTGGGCGGTCAGAGCGGCTGCTGCGGCCTCCTGTGAGCCGGCTGCGATTGCCTCCAGAATGACCGCGTGCTCGCTGACCACGGTGCCGGGGCTGGTGCTGCGGTGGGCCTGGAACTGCCCCATCGTGAGGTGGATCTCCCCCATGATCAGCCCGTGCATCTTGGCCAGGCGCGTGCTCCCGGCGGCCTCGACCAGCGCTGTGTGGAAGGCGATGTCGGCGGCGACCTGGTCCGGAAAGCTCAGCCGCTCGGCTGCGAGCTCGATCGCTCCCTGTGCGTGGACTGCGCCCTCGGGAAGGTGGCTGTGCACGGCGAGGCGCGTCACGGCCGCCGTCTCGACTGCTTCGCGGGCAATGAACAGGTCGGTGAGCTCGTCGGAGTCGAAGATCGGAACCATGGCGGTCTTGTGGGCAGTTCGTCGAAGCAGGCCCTCGGCAGTCAGGCGCTCCAAACAGGCCTTCGCGGTCGGTCGGGCAACGGAGTACTCGCTGGAGACCCGCGCTTCGGTGAGGCGTTCCCCGCCCTTGATCTCACCGTTGATGATCCGCATGCGTAGGGACTCGTACAGCGCATCCGTCAGTGAAGACGGAGTCAGTGCGTACTCCCCGGCCATGGCACGACAGCATAAGCCGATTGTCTGTCAATCGCGGTTCTCTCGTATTGCTATACAAGTAGGCTAGTCAGTCAGTAGGAGGTGGATATGTCACAGGAGGAGCGACGACTCACCGCGGTCTCGTTGGTGGACGCCGTGGCGGAGTCGCTCAGACGCGACGTGATCTCGCGTGCCATCGCGCCCGGCGCCGGGTTGACAGAGCAGTTTGTCGCCGACCGGTTCTCTGTCGCTCGGACGACAGCCAAGGCGGCGGTCGAGCGACTGGTTGCGGACGGATTCCTGCAACGCACGATCCATCGCAGCGCACGAGCGCCGATCCTGAGCACCGCCGATATCGAAGATCTCTACGACAGCCGGATCCTGCTCGAAGTCGAAGCGCTGCGGCGGCTGGCGTCCACCGGCACCGTTCCTGTGCGCGCTGAGCGCCACGCGCTCGAGCTGATGATCTTCGCCAACCGTGGTGACCACGACGGCATGGCGGGATGCGACGTCGGCATGCACCGTGCCTTGGTGGAGGCTGCAGGCAGCCCGCGACTGACTCGGATGCACGGAACGATCATGGGCGAGGCCCACATCTGCATGGTGCAGGTACAGGAGCGGAACCTGCTGCACGCCCAGACGATCGACGTCGAGCACGGCGCGATTCTCTCGGCCGTGCGGACGGGCGATGTCGAGGGCGCCGGCGAGGCGGTGCGTGCCCACCTCGTCCGGGCTCGCGATCAGCTCCTGCTGCGCCACGAGGCGCTAGCCGGTGAGTCCACCTGATCGATTGAGTGGGGCGTGGAGGCGGCCAGACGTCACGTGCTCGCCGAGGTGTCGACCTGCTTCCTGCAGCCAGCGGGATGCGTGTTCGATGCTCGACCGCTCGTCGTTGGCATAGTCAGTCAGCGCGAGGTGGTCGACGAAGCCAAGTCTCCTCACCCCATCGATCGTGAGAGTGCTGCGTCCAACCACAGCCCAGCAGGGCACCGAGGCCGCCCGCGCGTACCGCAGCACGCCCACGGGCGCTTTTCCGCCGGTCGTCTGGGCATCGAGTGATCCCTCACCGGTGATGACGAGATCGGCCCACGAAACTGCATCGCGCAGACCGCTGAGCTCAGCGAACGTGTCGATGCCGTCCACGAGGTCTGCTCCGAGTGCGGCTGACAGCCCGAACGCCATGCCGCCTGCTGCGCCTGCGCGAGGAGCGTCGCGAAGCCGCCGCCCGGTCACGTCTTCGAGAAGGTTCGCCCAATGGGTAAGCGCACGCTCGATCACATCCAGGTCGCTCGATGTTGCGCCCTTCTGGGGTCCGAACACGGCCGCTGCTCCGCGCCGCCCGAGCAGCGGGTTCGTCACATCGGTCGCTACCTGGAAGCGGGTTCTGCGGCGAACTCTGGAGAGCGCGTCGAGATCGACTGTGGCAAGGCCGAGCAAGGCGGCGGGGCCGTAGTGCTCGGGCGAGGTGTTCGACGAGGCGCGCACCGCCATCCCCAGGGCGGCGAGCGCTCCGGCTCCGCCATCGCTCGTCGCACTGCCGCCGGCACCGATCACGACGCGTTCGGGCTGCTGCTCCAGCGCCGCGAGGACCAGCTCGCCCAGACCGAATGTGTCGGCGCGCAGCGGCGCCAGCTCGTGGGCGAGCAGCGGTGCGAGACCGCTGCTCGCAGCCATCTCGATGACCGCGCTGCCCTGTCCGATCGCGAACTGCGCCTCTGTCGGGCGGCGCAGCGGGTCGCTGACCCGGGCCGTCTGCAGTGTGAAGCCGTGCGCGACAAGCTCGGTGGCAAAGCCGTCGCCGCCATCCGAGACCGGATGGAGCCGGATCTCGGCCCCGGGTAGCGCCTGAGCCAGCCCCGTGCGCAGATCCCGGGCAACCTCCCCAGCACCGAGGCAGCCTTTGAACTTGTCGGTCGCCACGAGGATGCGCAGTGCTCCGGTCACGCTGATCGCTCGATCCAGGCACGGGTCTGTGCGGTGCGGACCGCCGCGAGCGGCAGTCGTCCCGAGCCTGGCTCGCCTCGACCCGGCGCGTCGGCGACCCGCACGTGAGCGGCGCGCCCGGCACACCTCTCACGATCCGTCACGTGGGTATCTCGCATGAGCGTCCTTCCGCAGGATCGAACGACTGTCAGATTGTCCATCCAGCAATCTTGACAGACAAGTGTGCTGCGTACCAGGATGGTTCATGTCAACGTCGACGCGGTTCACGCCGAGTCCACCGTGACGTTGTCGTTGCAGAGGGCGACACAAGCACCGATGCGCGCCGACCTCACCACTCGATCGCTTCACACACACTCACGAAAGGTGAACTCGTGGCAACTCAGATTGCCCAGCTGTCGCGCCGTGGCCTGTTGCGGCTCGGGGCAGCCGCCGGGACGGCCGGCTTGGCAGGTACAGCACTCGCAGGCTGCGGCTCCGGCTCGAACAACGGCGGCGGGAGCGGCAGCGCCAGCCTCCGATTCGTCTTCTGGGGCGCCGACGACCGTGTACGTCGGTTCCAAGAAGCCGCCGATCTCTACATGACGCAGAACCCCGACACCGAGATCCTGGTGGAGTTCGGCGAGATCGGATCGCTCGAGACCCAGATGGGTGTCGCCATGACGGCAGGCAACCTCCCCGACGTGTTCTGGGTGCACGGCAACCTGTTCCCGCAGATGGTCGCTGAAGGACATGTCATGGACCTGACCGAGCACTTCGGTCAGGAGATCAAGAGCGAGGGGTTCACGGACTCGGTACTCGTCAGCGGTCAGGTCGACGGCGGCTTGTACTCGCTGCCGCACGGCCTCCAGTCGCCCTGCACGTTCGCCAAGGTTCCCGTTCTCGAGGAGCTCGGCATCCCGATCAAGTCCTACCCCGAGTCCTACACCTGGGAGGAGTACGCGGAGTACGCGAACCTCGCGCACGAGCGCCTGGGGCCGGACTTCTACGGCACAGACGAACCGACGTCGACCGGCTATTACGACCCGTTCCGCGCCTGGGTCCGCCAGCGCGGCGAAGAGTTCTACACCACCGATGGCGACATTGGCTTCACCGAGGACACGCTGACGGCGTGGTTGGAGTACTGGGACGCCCTGCGGTCCAGCGGTGGTGCAGTACCGCCGCAGATTCACCGCGACGACGATCCCTTCTTCCAGGGTGCGCCGATGATCCGGAACCTCGCAGCCTTCCACCTGCGCAACTCGAACCAGATCGGTGAGCTGCAGAAGCTCTCTCCCGAGGAGCTCGTGGTGATGCCGCTGCCGGGCAACGGCGGCGAGGGCACCGACAGCATCTTCATGTTCCCGAACACCCTGGCGATCGCCGCCGGCACGGCATACCCGGAGCAGGCCCTGCACTTCGTGGACTTCCTGCTCAACGACCCGGAACGGGCAGAGATCATCGGCACCACGATCGGGAGCCCCCCAACGCAGGAGATGCGCGACGTCATTGCGCCAGGGCTGGACGCGGCCGAACAGCAGTTCCTCGACTACATCGGCTTCGAGGTCGAGGCCGGCCCGCGCGCGATGCCGCCGAACCCCCCGACGTCGGGCGCCTTCGGGGGCGAGATGACGACGACCTTGGATGCCTGGGCCTTCGGTCAGCAGAGCATCGAGGACGCCGTCGCCCACATCTTCGGACCCGCCCGCGAGCAATACCTGCTCGGTAACTGAACCATCCCACCCCGAACGCCACCACGAGGACACACATGCCTTTGAACGAGATCGCCGCCAGCCTGTATGCCTGGGACCTGCACGACGAGGGGGTGGATCACGCCCTCGACGTCCTGGCCAGCCGGGCCGAGGTCAACTCCGCCTACCTCGTCGGGTTGATGCACAAGGAGAAGCGGCCGTTGCACGCACGTTTCTACCCGCACAACCCGGTCCGCAGGTACTACACGCCCGAGGACAGTCGCGCGTACTGGATCCCCGACCCCAGCAAGTACGGCCGGATCGCGCCGATGACCTCGGACCGCGACTTCCTGAAGGGCACCGATTGGCTGCAGGTGCTGATCGATGGGGCGAGGGCTCGCGGGATGCGTACGGGGTGCGAGGTCTCGCACACCGTCATCGATGCCGCACTGGCGCGTGAGCAGTTCTCCGACGTGCTGCAACGCGACGTCTTCGGCAACATCGTCGGCGCCTTCGAGGCTGTCGAGGCGCAGCGAGCTCTGCCTTGCCTGAACAATCCCGACGTTCGCGAGTACCTGGTGGGGCTC
Organism: Pseudactinotalea sp.; assembly: GCF_048594945.1. NCBI lineage: Bacteria > Bacillati > Actinomycetota > Actinomycetes > Micrococcales > Cellulomonadaceae > Pseudactinotalea > Pseudactinotalea sp. Next base: position 10,425 of record NZ_JBMDXJ010000058.1, read on the forward strand.
TTCACCGACCTGGCTTCGAACTACGACATCGACTATGTCCAGACCTGCCTGGTGATGTTCGGTGCTGGGCGCGATGACGGCGGCACGCACGCGTTCGGGCCCTCCTCGTGGCAGCAACTGTTGAGTGTGGCCACCGGTGGTTGCTTCTGCAACGCGTGCGGCGACAAGGCCCGGGCCGAGGGCCTGGACTGGAACGCGATCGTCGACGAGGTGGGCCACCTCGCGCGGCTCTCGAAGCGGATCGGTCTGGAGGAGCTGCACGAGCGGCAGCTGCTCGACGAGGCCAACTACAGCGAGTCGACGCTGTTGATCGAGAACGACGCGTTCACGGCATGGCTGCAGTTCCGCAAGCGCTCGATCACCGAGCTGTTCGCCACCGTGAAGGCGGCGCTGGCAAGCACCGGGCGCGACGTCGAGCTCCGGTACAACACCTACATGGCCTCGCCCGAGCGCGCCGGTCTCGACTTCAAGGCTGCCTTCCAGCACGTGGACTCGGTCCGCGAGTCGGACTACTCCGATCAGCTGGGGACACCCGAGGGCGTCGCCACCAAGCGCGCCAAGCTCATGAAGTGCCGTCGAGCGCTGCGGGAGGACCAGAAGTTGATCGCGGCGCTCGGAGTTCGGCCGAACGCCACCCCGGAAACCCTGCGCGGTAGCGTCAAGGCAGCGGTCGACAGCGGGTGCGATGGGCTCTCGCTCGGACACTACGACGGCGCGACGATGGAGCGCCTCGACGCCGTGCGCGAAGGGCTGCGCGAGTGGGAAGGCCAGGAGCGCTACTGGCAGGTCCTGGCCGAGGACTGAGGACCTGGTGGATCGTCGTGACGATGCCTGCACGTGCCGTGTCATGCGGTCACGTGCAGGCATCAAGGAAGGAGCGTCGTGAGTCTGTCTCCGACCCGGATGCGCCGCGCGTCACGGGCGCAGCCACGAGGCCGCCCGTCCCGGGTTGCCTACATCTTCCTGCTGCCCTGGTTCGCAGGCATCATCGGGATCACAGCAATACCGATGGTCGCCTCGCTCTACCTCTCGTTCACCAACTTCAGGTTGGGCGGCACGCCCTCGTGGGTGGGCTTGGCCAACTACGAGCGGATGGCCTCGGACGCATCGTTTCACGCGGCCTCCGTGGTGACGGCGAAGTACGTGTTCATCTCGGTCCCGTTGCAGCTCGCGTTCGCGCTCGCGATCGCGCTGGTTTTGAACCGAGGCGTGCGGGGGCTGCCCATCTATCGCTCGGTGTACTACCTGCCGTCTCTGCTGGGCGGCAGCGTCGCTGTCGCAGTCCTCTGGCGTCAGTTGTTCGCGACCGACGGGCTCATCCCGGAGCTGGCGGGACGCTTCGGGATTCAGATGGGCTCGTGGATCTCCGATCCGAAGCATGCCCTGACGACGCTGATGATCCTCAACGTCTGGACCTTCGGATCGCCGATGGTGATCTTCCTGGCAGGCTTACGTCAGATCCCCAGCGAGTTGCTCGAGGCCGCGGCGGTCGACGGCGCCGGTCGCATGCGGCGCTTCCTCTCGGTGACCGTGCCGCTCCTGTCGCCGGTGATCTTCTTCAACCTCGTGCTGCAACTGATCGGCTCGTTCCAGGCCTTCACCGGTGCCTACATCGTCTCCTCCGGCAGCGGAGGACCGGCGAACTCGACGCTGTTCTACACCCTGTATCTGTTCCAGGCAGGCTTCCAGAGATTCGAGATGGGATACGCCAGCGCACTCGCCTGGGTGCTGTTCGCCGTCATCGGCTTCTTCACCGCACTCAACTTTGTCGGTGCCAAGTATTGGGTCCACTATGAGAGCTGAGCTCGAAGCCACTGCCGCCCCGCTGCGCACAGGACCCGACCACGGTCGGCGCCGCTCGGTGCTGTACCAGGCCGGGGCCTGGATGGCGTCGTCGGGATGGAAGCACCTGCTGCTGATCGCATTCGGCCTGATCATGATCTACCCGCTGGTGTGGATGCTGACCCGGTCGTTCGTCTCCAACGCCGACATCTTCAACCCGGACGCGGCGTCGACCTTCACGCTGGAGAACTACATCACCGGCTGGAGTTCGCTACGCGTGACCTTCGGCCGCTTCATGCTGAACTCGATGTTCGTCGCTCTCGCGTGCATCGCGGGCAACCTGATCTCCTGCACACTCGCCGCCTACGCCTTCGCGCGGCTGCAGTTCAAGCTGCGAGGACCGTTATTCGGCCTGATGATGTCGACGATCATGCTGCCGTTCCACGTGACGATCGTGCCGCAGTACATCATCTTCCATCAGCTGGGGCTCGTCGACACCTACGTGCCCCTGATCCTGCCGAAGTTCCTGGCCGTCGAGGCGTTCTTCGTGTTCCTGATGGTGCAGTTCATGCGGGGGCTGCCCACGACGCTCGACGACGCCGCGGCCATCGACGGGTGCGGTCCATTCCGGACGTTCTGGAGCGTCATCCTGCCGCTCTGTATGCCGGCGATCGGCGTGACGGCGGTGTTCACCTTCATCTGGACGTGGAACGACTTCTTCACGCCGCTGCTGTACCTGAACTCACCCGACATGTACACGGTCCCCATGGGGCTGAGTGCTTTCCAGGATTCCACCGGACTGAGCAACTACGGCGCGTTGTTCGCGATGTCCGTGCTGTCGCTGGTGCCGGTGTTCTTCGTCTTCCTGTTCGCCCAGAAGACTCTTGTCCAAGGTATCGCCACGACCGGGCTCAAGTAGCCGCCGGTCTCCACGAAAGGTCGTCATGTCCACGATCACCGAGGTCGACGTCATCACGTTCGACCACACGGTCGCCTACCGCTACACGCCATCGGGCGAGCTGCGCTCCGGCTCTCAGCATCCGACGCGGACAACCCGCCGCTACGCGGTCCGGATCCGGACCGCCGATGGCGTGGAGGGCGCCTATGTGACGCTCTGGAGCGCACCGCCGATGGCCGTGGGGCAGGTCGAGGCCGGGGTCAAGACGATCCTGGGCCGGCCCCTCAGTCATCGGGAGCTGTTCTGGGACCAGGTGAACCGCAACCAGGCCAAGACCGACCGAATCGGTTACGGCGCGATCGACATCGCCCTGTGGGACGCGATGGGCCGCAGCTGCGGCAAGCCGATCGCGGCGCTCCTCGGTCAGTTCCGCGAGCGGCTCCCGGCGTACGTCTCCACCGTGGGCGGAGGCCATGGCCTGGGTGCGCTCGGCACCCCGGAGAGCTACCGCGACTACGCGGACGCCTGCGCCGCCGCAGGCATTCCCGGGTACAAGATCCACGGGCCAGGAACCGGCAAAGTCAAGGACGAGATCGCGGCTCTGCAGGGCGCTGCCGAGGGTTCAGCCGGTCGAAGCGACGTCATGACGGACCCCGGCAAGGGGCTGCCCACGCTGGCGGACGCGCTGAAACTGGGCGCCGCCTGCGACGAGGTGGGGGCCTTCTGGTGGGAGGACCCGATGCGCGACGACGCCCGCCTCAGCCACCAGATCCTCCGCCAACGGGTGCGGACCCCGCTGCTGCTGACCGAGTTTGTGCGCGGCCTGGAGCAGCGGGTCGAGCTCGCGATCCAGGGAGCGACCGACTTCCTTCGTGCGGATCCGGAGCTCGACATGGGGATCACTGGCGTGATGAAGACGGCGCATGCCGCCGAGGCGCTCGGCATCGACATGGAGGTACATGCGTCCGGGCCCGCGCAACGGCACTGCATGGCGGCGATCCGGAACACCAACTACTACGAGCTCGGGCTGCTCGACCCGGCCTCGGGTAACCCGCTGCACCCGCCGGTCTACCTCGGCGACGACTACTCCGAGGACCTGGCAGCGGTCGGCGACGACGGGTGCGTCGCGGTGCCGACGGGGCCTGGGCTCGGCGTGGAGTACGACTGGGACCGGATCCTCGCCTCGAACGCTGAGGTGAAGGCGTATCGGGCCGGCGACTGAGCTCGTCGTCGCAGGCGCCTGCGCCGTCGAACCGGCGGTGATTCGAGTCGCGACGCCTGCCACCGTGTGGGAGGCAGGTAGGCGGTAAGGACGACATCGTGAACGCCGGGCATCCGTCGAATGGGTGACTCCAGGGAGAACCCGCCCGGGTTAGCTTCGGGCCATGAACGCCGACGACTCAGTTGCTGCGCCCGGTACCGCCACGCGGGGGCGCGTGTCCGTCTGCGTGGTGGTGCTCGCTCTGCTCGCTGCCGTACTCGCGGGATTCGCCTCGCGTGGCACTGCAGCACCGCTGGGCGGCACTGCACCGGCCGCCGACTTCAGCGCTGCGCGGGCGACTGCGATGGTCGCGCCGGTGGTGCAGGATCCTCGACCGATCGGATCGCCCGAGAACGCCGAGGCGCGCAGGTACCTGGCCGAGCAGCTGCAGGCGGCGGGCTTCGACGTGCAGGAGCACGACGGCATCGCGGCCCGTACCGGGACAGGCGACTACGCAGGTGAGAGCACCGCGGCGTTCGTCCGAAACCTCGTGGCCACGCGCCCGGGCTCGGACCCGACCGGCACCGTGGTGCTCGCTACGCACATCGACTCGGTGCCTGGCGCTCCCGGCGCGGCCGACGCCGGCGTGGGTCTCGCCGTCATCCTCGAGACCGTGCGTGCGCTCGGGGACGAGGCGCTGCGCAACGACCTCGTGGTGCTGCTGGTCGACGGCGAGGAGGACGGTCTGCTCGGGGCGCTCGACTATCTGCAGGCCGAGGCGGGTGATCTCGCCGAGCCGGTCGTGGTGCTCAACCACGAGGCGCGCGGCGTCTCCGGGCGCCCGATGGTGACCCGCTGGAGCGGGCCGATGCACCAGGCGATGCCTGCGATGCCGAGCCCTGAGGCGGAATCCTTCACCGATGCGCTCTTCGCGATCATTCCCAACGACACCGATTTCACCGAGTATCGGAACGCCGGCTGGTGGGGCATGGACCTCGCGATCACCGGCGACTCCTGGGCCTATCACTCGCCTCAGGACGACGCCGCGCACCTGGACCCCAGCACGCTGCAGCACTACGGCGAACTGACCCTCGGCCTCACGCGCGATCTGCTCGACCGCGACCTGCTCGCCCTCGACGACGCCGCCGCCGAGCCGGTGCTCACCACGGCCCCGTGGGGCATCCTGCAGATCCCGGCCGGCGTTCTGCTGGCGCTCGCGGTCCTCGCCCCGGTAGCGGCCCTTGCGGGGATCGGACTGGCATCACGCCGCCGCCTCGCGTCCTGGGGCCGGTCGCTGCTCGGAGTGCTCGGAAGCGTGGTCGCGGTGCTGCTCGGCGGTGCCCTCGCGGTCGGCACGTGGATGCTGGCACAGGCGCTGCGGCCCGGGATGCTCTCGGTGACGGTCGGTGAGCCGGTAACCGCCTGGCCCTTTCTGGCCGCTGAGGCAGCGACGGCGGTGGCTGCGCTCGCGATCGTGTGGGCGTTGTTGCGCCGGCGGGTCGGCACGACCGCGCTCGCGCTCTGCGCCACCCTCACGGCGTCGCTGCTCGCTGCCGCGCTCACCGCGTACTCGCCACAGCTGGGCGGCTGGCTGATGCTTCCTGTCGCTGTGGCGGCGCTGGGGACGCCGCTGGCGATCGCGCTGCTGGCGGGCGAGCCGTCGCGTGCGCGGCGTGCGACCGCGACCGTGGTGCGGGTCGTTGCCGCGCTTCCGATGGGCTGGGTTCTCGGCACCCAGCTGTCGGCCATGGGGGAGTTCGGGATCGCGAGCTCCAACGGCATGCTCGCGATCGTTGTGCTGGTCTCGTTGCTCGCGGTCGCCGGGCTGTGGGCGCCCGGTGGACAGGCGATGCATGCGGCCAGCGAGTCGGGTGCGCGGTCGGCGCCGCGCATGCGTGGTCGGGTGCTGCTCCCGGCGACCACGATCCTGGCCGTGCTCTCCCTCACCGGCGTCGGCCTCGCGGTGCAGGACGCCGCGGCCGAGCCCACGCAGGAGCGCGTGGTCGCCGAGGTCGACGTCGACGCCGGGACCGCCCTCTGGTCGGCCACGGGATCGACCGCGTGGGGCCGCGACCTCGACGGCGTCTCGGTCGCCGACACCGCTTCCCTGTCACCCCCGGAGTGCGTGGCCACCACGGTGGGTGACGGCCGCGTCAGCATCACGGTCAGCTCGCCGCGCGAGTCGCAGCGGCTCATGCTGGCGGTCGCCGAGGACAGCATGACCGACATCAGCGTCGACGGCACTCCTGTCGCAACCGGTACCGAAGGGAGCACCGTGCTGCGAGTCCTGGGCCTCGAGCCCGGTCAGAGCGCGGTCGTCGAGGCCACCACAGCAGCGACCAGTCTGATCTGCACCGACGAGACCCACAACCCGGCTGATGCGCCAGGGTGGCAGCCCGAACCCGACGACGTGTCGCTCGTGCAGCCTGCGGTTCGCGTCACCGCAACTGTCACGCTCGACGACACCCCCTGACGTGCCGAACTCGGAGGGGGCTGGTGAGCGGGACTCACTCCTCGCCGTCGAACAGTCCTCCGTCGAGAAGCCAGTGGTAACGCAGCCGGAGCGCTCGCTCGGTGCTGGCCACCAGCGTGGCGATGACCAGCGACACGTTGAACCAGCCGGGCAGCTGGAACGGTGACGTGAAGGTGCCGACGTTCTCGGCCACAGGTGGGATCTGCGAGATCTGCTCCACGAGTTGAGGGACACCGAGAACCAGCGCCACGAGCAGGACCACCACCGAGACGAATCCGATGAAGCGGCTCAGGCCCGGCCGCTCGCGCTCCAGGCGTGCGCGGCGTCCTTCCGCCGAGGCTGCGTCCGGCACGAGCTGTCGCTCGGAGCCGCCCTCGGTGACGTAGTGGCAGCGCCTGAGCCCGTAGCTGCTTGCCGCCACCTGCACGGTCCCGCCAGTGACCGGGAACTCGGCGGGCAGCTTCGACCGGGCGGTCTGCACCCCGTTGCGGTAGAGGTGCGCGACCACCTCGCCGTCCGAGTCGCCCCACAGCTTCACGTCGACCGACCAGACCTCCCGCTGACCGCTGTCGCCGGGGAGCGTCAGGTGGAACAGCGCCCGCGAGAGCTGCTGCCACCACCGGAAGCGCTTGAGCGGGTGACCATCCCCGGGCTTGACACGCTTGGCCGCGCGCCGACGTTTCCAGTCCTCAAGCATCGGCACCACGGTACTGGTGCCCGGGGCGGCGATGGGCAGCCCTGCAGGTCACGTGACCGACCGCTCTCGAACAGACTGCGCGTGCTGGTCCTGCGGCGGTTCGGTCGCGCCTCTAGAACGCCGCGCCAGGGTTGAGGATCCCCTGCGGGTCGAGGGCGGTCTTCACTGCGGCGTTGAGCCGCACCACGTCCTCCCCGACGTTGGCTGCGAGCCACGGCCGCTTCAGTCGACCCACCCCGTGCTCGCCGGTGATGGTGCCGTCGAGGGCGATGGCGAGGTCCATCACCTCGCCGTAGGCGGCGTCGGCGCGGGCGATGGTCTCGGCGCTGGAGACGTCGCGCATCACGAGCGGGTGGGTGTTGCCGTCACCGGCGTGCGCGATCAGTGCGATCGGTACACCCGATCTGGCCGAGATCTCCTCGATTCCGGCCATCAGCTTGCCGAGGCTCGGGAGCGGGACGCCCACGTCGCCCAGTAACAGCGAGCCGGCGCACTCCTCGACCGAGGGGATCGCCACGCGGCGCAGGTGCGCCCAGTGCTCACCCTGCTCCGCCGTGCTGGCCTGCTGCACCGTGAGCGCGCCGCCATCGCGACAGATCTCGGCAGCAGCGGCGAGCGCCGCCTCGCCGGCAGCGCCGGCTTCGTCGGACTGCACGATCACGGTGGCGCACGCACTGGTGTCGAGCCCACCGCGGTGCACCCGCTCCACACACTCCACCGTGGTGCGGTCCATCAGCTCGAGCATCGACAGCCGCCCCGTGCGCGCGAGCGCGCAGACGACCTTGCCCGCCTTGTCGATGTCGTCGAACGTCACGAGCAGCGTGCTCGACGGCGGTGGGGCGGCCTTCAGCCGCAGGGTCGCCGACACGATCACCCCGAGGGTGCCCTCGCTGCCGATGAACAGCTGGATGAGGGGGAGGCCGGCCACGTCCTTGATCAGGCGACCGCCGAGCTCGACGACCGAGCCATCGGCGAGCACCACCGTCAGCCCCATCACGTAGTCACGGGTGACTCCGTACTTCACGCAGCACAAGCCACCCGCGTTGGTCGCGATGTTACCGCCGATGCTGCAGAACGTGAAGGATGCCGGGTCCGGTGGGTACCAGAGCCCATGCTCGGCCGCTGCGGCCTTCAACTCGGAGTTGAGCACGCCGGGGCCCACGGTCGCGGTCATGGTCACCGGGTCGATAGCGATGCCGCCCATGTCTTCGACACTCAGCACCAGGGCGCCGTCGTACGCAGACGCTCCGCCCGACAGCCCCGATCCCGCGCCACGCGGGATCACACCGATGCCGTGCTCGCTGGCGAATCGCAGCGTGGCCTGCACGTCGGCGACCGACTGCGCCCGCACCGCCGCGAGCGGGGTGCCCGCGTTCGGATCCGCGGCACGGTCGCGGCGGTAGCGCTCGAGCTCGTCGGGCGTGCTCAGGACCGGGCCGGCCACCCGGGAGCGGAG
>NZ_JBMDXJ010000059.1:0-8770 GCF_048594945.1 Pseudactinotalea sp.
CGGCAGCGCTGCCACCACCTCGTGCTCGCTGTCGGCCAGCAGCCGCACGATGCCCTCACGCAGGAGCACGGAGTCTTCGCAGATCAAGATGCGCACGGGAGGCTCACTTCGATGGTCGTCGGCCCACCGGCCGGGCTGGTCAGGGAGAAGGTGCCACCGGCGGCGGCTACCCGGTTGGCGACGCCGTCGATCCCGCCACCGGCGATCTGCCGGGCGCCGCCCGAGCCGTCGTCCTCGATCCGGGCCCAGATGTTGCCGCCCGGGCGCCGCATGATCGTCACCCGGCAGCTGCCGGCCTCGGAGTGCTTGGCCGCGTTCGTCAGCGACTCGGCCACCGCGAAGTACATCGCCGCCTCCACCTCGGGCGAGCACCGGCCCTCCAGCCGCACGTCGAGGTGGACCGGGATGTGCGAGCGCGCGGCCAGCGCCGAGAGCGCCGCGTCGAGGCCGCGGTCGGAGAGCACCGCCGGGTGGATGCCGCGGGCGAGCTGGCGCAGCTCGGTGATCGCGGCCTTGGTGGAGGTGTGCGCCTCGTCGATCAGTGCGGCGGCGGCATCGGGGTCCGAGGCGAGCTTGGAGCGGGCCATGCCCAGCGTCATGCCCACCGAGACCAGGCGGGGCTGGACGCCGTCATGCAGGTCGCGCTCGATGCGCGTGCGCTCGACCTCGGCGGCACGCATCGCCTCGTTGCGCCGCTGCGTGGCGGTCTCGGCCCGCTCGGTCAGCTCCGCCTCGCGCGAGGGGACCATCAGTGAGGGCGAGATCGATCGGTGTGCGAGCGTCATGAGGTAGACACCGACCGCACCGACGATCATGCCCGCCAACCCGATCCCGACGGCGGTGATCCGGCCGGTCTCGAGCCCGAACCAGGGCGCGGTGTAGGTGTCGGAGGAGGCGACTGTGCTGGCGATCGCGTACGCGGCTCCGGTGAACGTCACCTGGAGCAGCCCGATCGTGACCATGCCCAGCAGTCCGACGATCGCGAAGTGCAGCAGGCTGCGGAGGTTGGTGCGGTCGGTGACCTGCATCCACACCGTGTGCGGGATCCGGATCCAGTTGGTGCGAGGGGAGCGGGGCATCGTGCGGGCCGGGATGTTCAGGTCGAGCAACGAGGCGACCCGCCGCTCCTCGAACCAGGCGATCCACCAGACGGCCAGCGCTGCGAGCGCGAGCGCGAGCACGCCGATGCCCAGCGCGAACAGGCCCCCGATCCCGATCGCGATGGTGCTCGCGAGCAGCGCGACCGTGATCGGGACCGCGAGGCCGAGGGCCGCGAGGTGCGCCGCGATCGCCACGCTCTGGCGCAGTCGTCGTGTCATGAGACCACGGTAGGAGCGCGCAGCGCGCTGCGGCCACGGGGCGGACCGGATCGTTGCCGGGGGATAGCCCCCAGCGGCTGGCCGCTCACGTCGGTACCGGCAGATGGGCGCGTGGCGCCATCCGGGGACCGCGCCGCGGCCGCTGCACTCCGCCGAGCTCGATCAGCCGCTGCACCCGGTGCCGGTGCGGCGCGTACGGGGCGAGCAGCTCGGCCATCCCGGCGTCGTCGGTGGGGGTGCCGGTGAGCGCGTACCCGACGTTCCCGGCGATGTGCGCGTCCCCGAAGCTCACCGCATCGGCATCGCCCAGCACCCGGGAGCGGACCTCGGCGCTGGTCCAGACCCCGATACCGCGGACCGTGCGGAGGCAGCGATCCAGCTCGGCGGCGCCGCGGCGTGCCGCCCGCTCCAGTGCCGGCGCCACCTGCGCGGCCCGCAGCAGTGCCGCCGAGCGGTGGTGGTCGATGCCCAGCCGCAGCCACTCCCAGGAGGGTACGGCGAGCAGCTGGGCCGGCGTCGGAGGGAGCATCAGTCGCAGCTCCGACGCGGCGCCCGAGGCGGGATCGCCGAACCGCTGCACCAGCCGCCGGTACCCGCTGAACGCTTCGGCCCCGGTGACCTTCTGCTCGATGATCGCCGGCACCAGCGACTCCATCACGAGCCCGGAAGCCCCCAGCCGCCAGTGCGGGAACCGGCGCCAGAGCCGGCCCACGATCTCGTGTCGAGGCACGAACCCCGACGGGTCGTCGTCGGCCCCCAGCACGGCCGGCAGCGCCTCGAGAACCCAGGCTGCGCCGTCGCCCCATGCCCGGGCGAGGACCTCGCCCCGCGTCAACGGGTCGATCGCGAGGGTCGCTGGTCCGGCGGGGGTGCGCACGGCGCGCCAGGTGGTCCCGGCGGCGTCCACGCGGAACGTCGGGTCACCCGGCCCGTGCCGAAGCGGGGCGAGCACCAGTGCGACCGGGCACGGCCACGCCGGTCGCCACCGCCGCACCAGGGGGCTCACCAGGACACTAGTGCTCGGCGAGCCAGGCGGACCCGACCGCCTGCTCGAGGTTCAGCACCGTCTGCACCTGCTGGACCGCCTGCTCCTCGATCTTGCGGCCCACGAGCGGCACCCGGGCCTCGACGGCGCCCTCGTAGGCGACCACGGTCTGGGCACCGTTCGGTGTCAGCGTCACGGTGCCGCGGGCACCGGCAGGCTTGCCGAGCACGTCGAGCTCCACCGTGCCGCGCCGCGAGCCCGCGGAGTCCGGCGCTCCCCAGCGCTCCACCAGTCGCAGCTCGATCGAGCGCCCGATGAGGTTCTGCACCGCCGCCGGCAGGTCGTCGGTGGGCAGTGCCCGCTGCGTGGTCACCGTGAACTCGCCCTCGGCGCCCCCCTGGACCTCGACGGCGGAGCTCACCGGCCTGCTGGCCGCCACCTTCCGCTCGACATACGCCGGGTCCGCGAGCATCGCGGCCACCTCATTCGCGGGGGCGGCGTAGGTGATTCGGGCGGTGAACGGACGCATCGGGCACTCCAGGGGTCGGGACGCGCCTACGCTATCCGTCGTGTCCACGATGAGCGACCTGATCGATTCGCGGGGAAACCTCTCAGGCGCCGACGGCGAGTGGCTGCACCTGCTCGTGGGCGACTGGCAGGTGATCTCCGACCTGGCTTTCGCCGACATGGTGCTGTGGCTGCCCACGACCGACGACGACTTCGTCGCGATCGCGCAGTGCCGCCCCTCGACCGCGGCGACCGTGCACCACGACGACATCGTGGGCCGGATGGCCCCGCGCGGGTTCGTCGCGACGCTGCGCGAAGCGTCCCAGGGCCAGGAGATCGTCCGGGTGGGGGAGGCCCGCTGGACCGGCGCATACGCGATCCGCGAAGAGGCGATCCCGGTGGTCCGCGCGGGCCGCACCATCGCCGTGATCGCTCGCGAGACGCACCTGGGCGCGAGCCGCACCCCCAGCCGCCTGGAGATCAACTACGTCGAGTCCGCCGACGAGCTCTGCGCGATGATCGCCCGCGGGGAGTTCCCGGCGCCGAACGCGGCGACCGGCCCTCGCCGCGGCGCCCCGCGGGTGGGCGACGGTCTCGTTCGACTCAACAGCGAGGGCGAGGTTCTGTACGCCAGCCCGAACGCGCTGTCGGCGTTCAACCGGCTCGGCGTCTCGGACGAGATCGTGGGCCGTTCGCTCGCCGAGGTCATCACGCCGCTGATCGAGGACTCCGCACCTGTGGACGAGTCGATGCCGCTGGTGCTGATGGGACGCGCGGCCTGGCGCAGCGACGTGGAGTCACGCGGGGTGTCCCTGTCGCTGCGGGCGCTGCCGGTGACCGAGCACGGCACCCGCATGGCCGCGGTGCTGCTGGTCCGTGACGTCTCCGAGCTTCGCCGCCGCGAGCGCGAGCTGATGACCAAGGACGCCACGATCCGCGAGATCCACCACCGGGTCAAGAACAACCTGCAGACCGTGGCGGCCCTGCTTCGGCTGCAGGCCCGGCGCAGCACCTCGCCCGAGGTCCGCGAAGCGCTCGACGGCGCGATGCGCCGCGTGGCCACCATCGCCACCGTGCACGAGGCACTGTCGCAGACGATCGACGAGGTGGTCGATTTCGACGACGTGTTCGGTCGGGCGCTGCGCCTGGCCGCCGACGTGGCCGCCGTGGACAGCCCACGCGTCACGTTCGTGCGGGAGGGGACCTTCGGTCGCGTCCCCGCGAGCGACGCGACCTCGCTCGCGGTGATCCTCACCGAGCTGGTGACCAACGCCGTCGAGCACGGGCTGAGAGCGACCGGAGGCACCGTGACCGTGCGCTCCCAGCGCGAAGGCCGCACGCTCTCGGTGCAGGTGATCGACGACGGCGTGGGCGTCGACCCCGCCTCCATGGACGGGCTGGGGACGCAGATCGTCACCACGCTCGTGGACACGGTGCTCGACGGATCGATCTCCTGGGCCAGCCGCAGTGGCGGCGGTACCGAGGTTCAGCTCGTGACGCGCCTCGGTGAGATCACCGACTGACTCGCTCGCCTCACGCGCTCCAGGAAATACCACTCGAGCGTAAAAAAGAATGTCGCCCTACGTGCCCAAGAAAAGGCACGCAGGGCGACAGTAGGCGCGTGGTGGCGTCAGCCGGCGCGACGCGCGCGAGCGGTGCGGCGCTTGAGCGCGCGGCGCTCATCCTCCGACATCCCGCCCCAGACTCCGGAGTCCTGGCCGGACTCGATCGCCCAGCGAAGGCAGGCGTCAGAGACGTCGCAGCGGCGGCAGACAGCCTTTGCCTCCTCGATCTGAACGAGTGCGGGGCCGGTGTTCCCGATCGGGAAGAACAGCTCCGGGTCCTCGGTCAGGCAGGCAGCGTTGTGGCGCCAATCCATAGGTGAGTCCTCCTAGCGAGCGTGGGTGTACGGCGGACAATGAGCGGCTCGATACCGGTGTTACCGGCCCGGCGCGGTCGTCCCCGTTGCCCCGAAATTGACCGAGAACTAGTCTCACATGTGCCTCGTTCGTGCACAAGGGGTTGTTTCAGACAGATGTCGGATGCCGGTGAGACCTCCCTCACAGCCTCTGCTCCGATGGCTGGGCTCGCGCCGTAGGGTGGCGTGGTGAGTGATCGCAGCACCGCTGAGGGGCCCGCGCACGTGCCGGCACCGGCGCCCGTGGAGGATCCGTGGCGCAACCTGCCGCTGCTCGGTGCGCTCGTGGTGGCCGGTCTGGAAGGGCTGCTGCTGATCGCCGCTGCCGTGTGGTCGGTCGTAGACATGGTGCGCAACGACTTCGACGGCGCGGCCGTCTCGATCGCGCTCGCGGCGTTCATGCTGCTGTTCGTGGGGCTGCTGGTGCTGGGCATCCACGCGCTGTGGCTCGGCCGCCGGTGGGGCCGCGGTCCGGTGCTCACGTGGCAGCTGATCCAGGGCGCCATCGCGGTGAGCGTGATCGGGATCGCGCCGCCCTGGGCGGTCTACCCGGTGCTGCTCGCCTCGATCGGGGTGGGGGTCGGGTTGCTGCTCCCCGCCTCGGTGGCCGCGACCAGCCGGCCCTCCTCGTCCTCGTCCGGCACGGTCCTGTAGGTGCTCTCGCCCCGATCGACCTGGAGGGCGACGGCGCAGCCCTGAGCCACCAGCACCCCTCGCCCCGGGTGGTGGTCCGGGTCGGTCAGCGGGCGCACGTCGACGCCTGTCCACGCCGCGGTGCCGGCCGCTGGACCCAGCACGAGCACCACGTCCGGGTCGCGGAGCCGGCGCGCCACCTCGTGGAAGGCCGAGCCAAGTGGGTCAGGTCGGGCGGCGGCCACCAGCGCGAGGTCGGCCGCAGCCTCTGCGGTGGCGGCTGCGGCGGCGGGCGAGAGACGGTCGGCGTCGTCGACGACCAGCACCCCAGGCACGCCGGGCGGCACGGCACCGGGGTCGGTCCACACCCTCTGACCGGAGGCACGCAGTCGCGCCGTGATCATCCGCAGCGTGGTGGTGCGACCGGACCGGGATCCGCCGAGCACGAGCAGCGTGCCCCGCGCCGGGAGCGGGGCCGAGACAGGCCTGGTGTCGACGTCGCCCAGACCGAGCAGCAGGCGGCCGCCGCCGGCGGACGGTGTCAGCGCGACCAGCTCGGGCAGCGGCTCGATCCGCATGGGTGACCGCGGCACCGCCGGCCACGGACCAGCGGGCTCGGCGAGTGCGACCTGCGCGGGCAGCGCCGTGGCGCCGTCGAGCAGCACGCCGCGTCCCTGCGGCGCCCCGAGATCGACCAGGTCGCGCGGCACCCCGGCCACGAGCGCGTCGCTGACGTCGCGGGGCGCGAGCACGAGGTGCGCGCGGGCCGCGGCTGCCCAGCGCGCCGCCGGGGGAGCGGCCGTGAGCACGACGCCGAGCCGGCGGCGGTGCGCCGAGCGCAGCAGCTCCAGCATCGTCTCCACCCCGGACCCGATCGGCAGCACCGCGTCGAGCGACCGGCACACGGCCTCCACGTCGTCGATCACCAGCAGCTCCCGCCCGCGCCGCGGTCGCTGCAGCGCCTGCAGCAGCAGGTGCACGCGCCGCACGTCCTCGGGCGCGCATGCGGTCCCGGCCGCGGCCGCGTCACCCGGGAGCAGCCGCTCGGCTGCGATCACGTGGGTGACGATCCCGCGCCGCACTGCCTCCCGTGCCACGGTGCGAGCTGCGGTGCTGCGTCCGCTGCGCGGCGGACCGCTGATCAGCAGCGTGTCGGCGGCGTCGATGTGCCGGGTCGCCACGCGCTGCTCGTGCGGCAGGTCTGCCAGCAGCAGCGGCAGCGCGTCGTCTCTCACCTCCGGCAAGTCGCTGACCTGCACCGACGCCGGTAGCGGTGGCGCCCATGGGGCCTGCACCTGCACCAGCCCGGGGTCCATTCGCTCGGCGGTGGCACAGGCCTGCCGCACCACCGAGACCACGCGTGCGACGCCGTCGTCGAGCGTGCCGGGCCAGGCGATCTGCACGATGGTGGCGCTGTCGGTGCGGACCACGGCCCTGCCCGGGACCGGCGGCAGCAGCGCGGCGGCGTCGTCGCCGATCACGTCGTGGGAGTCGGTCGGCTCGAGCACCCGCAGGCACACCCGGGCCGAGATGTTGGCGCGCATGTCCGCGGTCACGGCGCCGCCCGGTCGCTGCGTGGCGAGCACCAGGTGGATCCCGAGCGAGCGGCCCTGTGCCGCCAGGCGCACGAGCGAGTCGAGCAGCTCGGGGTGGGAGTCGGCGAGGGTGCGGAACTCGTCGACGATCACCAGCAGTCGCGGCAGCCGGTCCGTGGTGAGCTCGGCCAGCGATCGCGCGCCCGCCTGCGCCAGCACCCGTTCGCGCCGTGCCAGTTCGGCCCGCAGGCTGGCCAGCGCTCGTGCGGTGGTGCCGGTATCGAGGTCGGTGAGCACATCCACCACGTGCGGGAGGTCTGCCAGCGCGCCGAACGTGGCACCGCCCTTGTAGTCGACCAGCAGCACCTGCACGTCCCGCGGCGCGTGCGCGACCGCGAGCCCGAGCACCCAGGTGGTCAGCAGCTCCGACTTGCCCGCTCCCGTGGTGCCGGCCACCAGAGCGTGCGGCCCCGCGTCGGCCAGATCCAGCCACAGCGGTCCGTCCGGGCCCATACCCAGCGGGGCGGTCAAGCCGGCGTGGTGGCGCTGCCAACGGTGCAGCAGCTCGCCGGCGTCCGGCTCGCCGATCAGCGCGCTCAGCGGCACCAGGTCCGGCAGCCCACCCGCTCCGGTGCTCGCCCGCGCGAGCGCCGCAGCTACCTCGTGCGCCCATGCAGGGGAGACCCGCCGCTCATGATCCGGTTCGACCTCCACCACCGTGGTGCACCAGGTCGGCACCGACGCGAGCGAGGTTGCGATCAGGATCCCGACGGCGTCGCTCGCCAGGGTGGCCCCCGCACCGGGGTCCTCGGTGGTCTCGATCACGCGCAGCACCGGGGTGCCGGCCGCTGCGGCAGCGGTGTGCGGCAGCTGGGCAGCCCAGTCCCATGCCGGCGGCACCGCGAGCCGTAGCTCCGCCGGACCGGCCTGGTGCACGGCCTGGCACACCAGCCAGCGCGCCATCGCCTGGCACGCCGCAGGCGTGCCGACCAGCGCGACCCCGTGCCCGGGCGAGGGCGGCGGGAGAGTGCGGATGCGCCGTCGGCGGCCCCGCTCTCGACCCAGATCCCAGTCCGGGGGCGGACCTGCGCCGGGGTGGTCGGCGACCGCGAGCAGACCTGCCGGGTCAAGCGGATCGGGTGGGACGTCGTCGGGCATCTCACGGCGGCGGCGTCGGGCGGCGCGTTCGCGCAGCCAGGGCCAGACCACCGAGACGACGAGGACCAACGGCAGCACCATCCAGGCCACCGTGCGCCATGGGCTGTTCGCGCCGCTGCTCAGGGCCATCGGAAGCACGGTCGCCGACATCGCGAGCGGGACCAGCAGGCGCATCCCGAGGCCGTCGGCGAGGTCGACCGCAGGTGGGTCGGGCGCCAGACCCGGGTGGTCGCGGATCTCGAGCACGCTGCCGCCGGCGCTGATCTGCGAGCCCGGACGCAGCTCGCGGCTGCGTGCGCGCAGGCGGCGGGTGTGGCCGATCCTGGTGCGGCCGCCGCGGCGACGGCGTGCGATCCGCACCGAGGCGCGACCGGCCAGGGTGCGTGCGGTGAGTCGACCACGCCGCAACCGCACCGCGACATGGCGGCGCGACAGGCGGTCATCTGCCAGGGCGAGATCGGCGTCGTCGCCCCGCCCGACCACCACGTCCCGGTCGTCGGGCAGCGGCACGACCCAGCCGACGTCAGGTCCTGCGACGACGGCCAGGTGGTACCGGGTCCCCACACTGCGCACCCCGCCATGCTGCCCGGATCGCCCCCGCCCCCGCTGACCCCCTGTGGACAACCCACCCCCACCCCCACCCCGAGTTCACAGAGGAAACGTCAAGACAGCGAATTCACGGACGAAACGTCGGTGACGGTTCGTGCGTGCAATA
>NZ_JBMDXJ010000006.1:0-4738 GCF_048594945.1 Pseudactinotalea sp.
AGATGCGGGCCACGATCGGTGCAGATCGACCGATCCTCGCCGCCTTCTGGATGGAGGTCATCCAGCCGGTCTGGTGCGCCACCGGCTCTCACGCTGCGCTGCCGATCACCAGCCCATGTGTGCGTAGAGGTCGGTCTCGACCGTCTGCAGATCCTGGTCTGAGGTCCTCCAGAGGGCTCCGGTGTAGCCGCCCTGCTGCTTCGCGCTGCGCAACCACGGCAGCAGGTGCCCCTGCGACCGTGTCGCATCGCTGAGCCAGGCCCAGAGCTGCGGATAGGCAGACATGAGCGATCGCACATGGGTCTCGACGAACCGGCCCACCTCGTTCGTGTCTGCCGTCGGTGGAGGGTTGTAGTCCAGAAGCCCCCACATCAGCTCGGCCACGCGCTCGGGCGGCTCGCCATCGAGGGCGTCATCGCCGTCGGCCCGGAGCAGCTTCTCCATCGCCTGTAGCGCGCCAGCCATGGATGCCTCGCCGTGGCCGCCGGTGTTCTTCGTATTGAGCGCGGTGCCGGGGACCTGGTTCCGAAGCGCGAGCAACTCTTCGGTGAGCGGGTCGAGCTCGGCGGCGATCTCCTCAGCCGTGGTGTCCCCAGGAGCGCGGTGCAGCTCAAGGAGCCGCTCCTTCCGTTCCTCGAGCGCATCCCGAATCCGCGTGACATCAGCGTGCGTCGACCCGAGCCTCGGAAGCGCGAGCCACCGATCGGCGAGGTCAGCCAGCTCAGCGGCAGCCTGACGAGGGGTCCGGTCGAGGACTGCGCTCCAGATCTCGTGCTCGAACACCACGTACGCCGTGGTGTGCTGGCCCTGCTTCGTCCTCAGACTTGAGCTGGACCGTTTCCGCTTCTTGGAGCCCTTCGGCGGTCCGATGCCGCTGATCGTGCCCTTCGGGTGGTTCTGGCGATCCTGAGTGCGGAGGTACATCACTCGCCGGCGGATGACTGCTGGCTGCGGCGCCGCCTCCGCCGGTGTGCTGGCTGCTGCGCTCACGGCCAGACCCGCGAGCGGAATCGGGCTCGCCGGCGGCAGCGCCGCACGGCGGGTCGCACCGGAGGCATCCTCCGCGGCTGTCTCTGCTCCACGATGCGCTCGTCGCGGCTCCGGACACGCACGTTCGGACACGTCATTCCTTCCAAGGGCAGGGCTGCGAAAGTCGCTCCCGCTCGAGTGTGGCACTGTTCAGGCGCCATTGACGGGTTCACACCCCAGAGGCCGGCGTGGGGCTGTCGGGCACGCGCGGAGTCACCGCCCATTCCAACCCGTTGCGGAATACCAGGGAGGGGTATACGGTTGCCGCGAACGGATACCCCATAGGGGTATAGATCGAGGAGGGTGTGAGATGGCAGCGAACGAGTATCAGGTGACGGGCATGACCTGCGGGCACTGCGAGATGTCGGTGCGCGAGGAGGTCGGCGAGATCGCCGGCGTGCAGGACATCCAGGTGAGCCACGCGACCGGCACCCTCGTGGTCACCGCTGCGGGCGAGATCGACGACGCCGTGCTGGCCGCCGTCGAGGAGGCCGGTTACTCGGCCGTGCGCGTCTGATGAACGCCGGCGGCAGGCTTGCTCTCTACGCGGCGGGGCTCGCCGTGGCGTTCGGCGGTGCCTTCGCCGCCGCCGCGGCGATCGCCCCTGACGACCTCGCCGCCCAGCCGGAGGAGACCACGCACGGCGGCGACGACCACGGCGAGGACGACCAGCAGACCGCCTCGCACACGGTCAACGGCACCTCGATCAGCGCCGAGGGCTTCGTGCTCTCCCCCGTCGAGGCGCCCACCACGCCCGGCGCCGAGGGTGAGCTGAGCTTCCAGATCACCACCGAGGGCGGCGACCCGGTCACCGAGTACACGACCGCGCACGAGAAGGACCTGCACCTCATCGTCGTGCGCAGCGACGGCACCGAGTTCCGCCACGTCCACCCCGAGCTCGATCTCGCCACCGGCACCTGGTCGATCCCCTGGACCTGGGACGAGGCCGGCACCTACCGCGTCTACACCGACTTCACGCCCGCAGCCGAAGGCGAGAGCGCCCTCACGCTCACCCGCACGATCGACGTCGCCGGGACCGTCACGCCGGTCGAGCACACTGTGCAGCGCACCGACGAGGTCGATGGCTTCACCGTCTCGATCGACGGCGGTCTCGTGGCCGGCTCCTCGAGCGAGCTCACGATCTCGATCGAGGACGACGGCGGAGCGGTCACCACCCTCGAGCCGTACCTCGGGGCGTTCGGTCACCTGGTGGCGTTGCGCGAGGGTGACCTCGCGTACCTGCACGTGCACGCTGAGGGCACCGAGCCCGCACCCGGCGACCTCGCGGGACCGGAGATCGCGTTCGCGGCGCACGCCCCGACCGCGGGCCGGTACCTGCTGTACCTCGACTTCCAGGTCGACGGCGAGGTCCACACCGCCGAGTTCGTGCTCGACGCCGCACACGGCGACGGCTCCACCGCCACCGACGACCACTGACCAGGGAGGGACCATGACCACACCAGCGCCTCCCACAGGCCTGCCGGTCGAGCTGCAGATCGGCGGCATGACCTGCGCCTCGTGCGCCAACCGCATCGAGCGCAAGCTCAACAAGCTCGAGGGCATCTCGGCCACCGTCAACTACGCCACCGAGAAGGCCACGGTCACGGTGCCGGCGGGCTACGACCCCGCGCTGCTCGTCGCCGAGGTGGAGAAGACCGGCTACACGGCCGAGCTCCCCAAGCCCAAGGAAGCACCGCCGTCGGAGGCCACCGATGACGATCCTGAGCTGACCACCCTCAAGCACCGCCTGATCGGCGCGATCGTCCTCACGATCCCGGTGATCGCGATGGCGATGATCCCGGCGCTGCAGTTCACCTACTGGCAGTGGGCCTCGCTCGCGCTCGCCGCGCCGGTGATCGTGTGGGGCGCGTGGCCGTTCCACCGCGCGGCCTGGATGAACCTGCGGCACGGCTCCGCCACCATGGACACGCTCATCTCGATGGGCACCTCGGCGGCCCTGCTGTGGTCCCTCTACGCGCTGTTCCTCGGCACCGCCGGCATGCCCGGCATGACGCACCCGTTCGAGCTCACGATCGCCCGGTCCGACGGCGCCGCCAACATCTACCTCGAGGTCGGGGCCGGGGTCACGATGTTCATCCTCGCCGGCCGCTACTTCGAGAAGCGCTCAAAGCGACAGGCGGGCGCCGCCCTGCGCGCCCTGCTCGAGCTCGGCGCGAAGGAGGTCTCGGTGCTGCGCGGTGGCACCGAGGTCAAGATCGCCGTCGAGGACCTGCAGGTCGGCGACGAGTTCCTCGTCCGCCCGGGCGAGAAGATCGCGACCGACGGCGTGGTGACCACCGGGACCTCCGCCGTCGACGCCTCGATGCTCACCGGCGAGTCGGTGCCGGTCGAGGTGGGCGAGGGCGACCCGGTCACCGGCGCGACCGTCAACGCCGGCGGGCGCCTCGTGGTCCGGGCCACCCGGATCGGCTCCGACACCCAGCTCGCGCAGATGGCGAAGCTGGTCGAGGACGCCCAGACGGGCAAGGCGGAGGTACAGCGCCTCGCCGACCGGATCTCCGGCATCTTCGTGCCCATCGTCATCGTCATCGCCGTGGCCACCCTCGGCGCCTGGCTGGGCGCGGGATTCCCGGCCGCTGCCGCCTTCACCGCCGCGGTGGCGGTGCTCGTGATCGCCTGCCCGTGCGCCCTCGGCCTGGCCACGCCCACCGCGCTGCTCGTGGGCACCGGCCGCGGCGCCCAGATGGGCATCCTCATCAAGGGCCCCGAGATGCTGGAGTCCACCCGCAAGGTGGACACCGTGGTGCTGGACAAGACCGGCACCGTCACCACCGGCCGCATGACCCTCGTCGACGCGATCGCCGAGCCGGGGACCGAGCGCACCGACCTGCTGCGCATCGCCGGCGCACTCGAGGACGCGTCTGAGCACCCGATCGCCCAGGCCATCGCCAAGGGCGCCACGGCAGAGGTCGGCACCCTCCCCGCCGTCGAATCCTTCACCAACATCGAGGGCCAGGGCGTGCGAGGAGTCGTGGACGGCAAGGCGGTGCTCGTGGGCCGCGCATCCCTCCTCGACGACGACCTCTCCCCCGACCTCGCGGACGCGAAGGCGCGCGCGGAGCGTGAAGGCAAGACCGTGGTGGCCGTCGGCTGGGATGGGCAGGCACGCGGCATCCTCGTGGTCGCCGATGCCGTCAAGCCCACCAGCGCCGAGGCCATCGCCCAGCTCCGCGGCCTCGGCCTGACCCCGATCCTGCTCACCGGTGACAACGAGGCCGTCGCCCGGCAGATCGCCGCCGAGGTCGGCATCGACGAGGTGATCGCCGAGGTGCTGCCGAAGGACAAGGTCGACGTCGTCGCTCGCCTCCAGCGCGAAGGCAAGGTCATCGCGATGGTCGGCGACGGCGTCAACGACGCCCCCGCCCTCGCGCAGGCCGACCTCGGCCTCGCGATGGGAACCGGCACCGACGTCGCCATCGAGGCCTCCGACATCACGCTCGTGCGCGGCGACCTGCGCGGCGCCGTCGACGCGATCCGGCTCTCCCGCCGCACGCTCAGTACGATCAAGACCAACCTCTTCTGGGCGTTCGCCTACAACGTCGCCGCGATCCCGCTCGCCGCACTCGGCATGCTCAACCCGATGCTCGCGGGCGCGGCGATGGCGTTCTCGAGCGTGTTCGTCGTCGGCAACAGCCTGCGCCTGCGGGCGTTCCGGTCGGCGGTCGGCGGCGACCGGCGCTGACTGGCC
>NZ_JBMDXJ010000060.1:0-3158 GCF_048594945.1 Pseudactinotalea sp.
GGCATCGACCTGGTGCGCGAGCAGCTGCGGATCGCTGCGGGTGAGCCGCTGGGCTACGACGAGGTGCCCACCCGGGGCCATTCGATCGAGTTCCGCATCAACGGCGAGGACCCGGCCGCGAACTTCCTGCCCGCACCCGGCACGATCGAGACGCTCCGCTGGCCGAGCGGTCCGGGCGTGCGGGTCGACTCCGGCGTGGTGGCCGGCGACGTGATCTCCGGCGCCTTCGACTCGATGCTCGCCAAGATCATCGTCACCGGTGCGACCCGCACCGAGGCGCTGCAGCGCGCCCGCCGCGCGCTCGCCGAGACCGAGATCGCGGGCATGCCGACCGTGATGCCGTTCCACCGCGCTGTGCTCGACGACCCGGCCTTCGCTGCCACCGAGCTCGGCTCCTTCGGCGTCTACACCACCTGGATCGAGTCGGAGTTCCTCACTCGCGCCGACGTCCCCGCCTCCCCGACGCCCGCTGCGCCGGCCGCCCCCTCGCCCGAGGAGCAGGAGATGGAGCGGGTGGTCGTCGAGGTCGGCGGCAAGCGCCTCGAGGTGGTGCTGCCTGCTGGGCTCGGCCTCGGCAAGCGGCGCCCCGCGAAACGACCGGTGCGTCGGACCGGCACGCGCCTGGGCGCCGGCGGTGCGACCGGCAACGCGCTCGCCTCTCCGATGCAGGGCACGATCGTCAAGGTCGCTGTCAACGATGGTGACGTGATCGCGGAGGGCGACCTCGTCGTCGTCCTCGAGGCGATGAAGATGGAGCAACCGCTGGTCGCGCACCGCGCCGGCAAGGTGCACGGACTGGCGGCCACGGTCGGCCAGACCGTCAGCTCCGGCAGCGTGATCTGCCAGATCGACGAGGTCGAGTCGGCCTGACCCGCTAGGGTCGCGATCGTGCCACTCCCGACGGCGGACCCCAGCACTGCAGGCCTCGACGCCCAGGGCGTCCTCGACCTTCTCGACGGCGCAGCTCACCTCGATCTGCACAGCCTCGCCATCGCGCGTGGCGGGCGGGCGGTCGCCCGCGGCTGGTGGGCGCCCTACGCACCCGACCGCCGCCATCTGCTCTACTCGGTCTCCAAGAGCGTGACGGCGACGACGGTCGCGTCCTTGGTCGCCGATGGGCTCCTCGGCCTCGACGATCCGATCGTGCGGCATCTGCCGCCGGCGGCACTGGCCGGAGAGATCTCCGACGTATGGCGCCGCGTCACCGTGCGGCACTGCCTGACGATGACGGTGGGGCACACCACGGATGCCTGGCGCCACGAGCTGCGCCAGGCGGACGAGCCGATCCGCACCATCCTCGACAACCCACCCGACGCCGAGCCGGGCACGGTGTTCTGCTACAACCAGATCGCCACCTACCTGCTGGCACGCGCCGCCGAGCACCGTGGCGGCGCACCGCTGGATGCGCTCGCCCGGGAGCGGGTGCTGGCGCCGCTCGGTGGCTCCGACCTGGTATGGGAGACCGACCGCGCCGGGCATCCGGTGGGGTTCTCGGGCGCTCGGCTGCGCACCGACGACCTGCTGGCGCTCACCCAGCTCTGGCTGGATCGGGGTTCGGCGCACGGGCGGCAGGTGGTCCCGTCGGCCTGGGTGGACGAGGCGAGTGCCCCGTTCTTGCCGGTCGAGCCGGACGAGCACTCCGACTGGGCCCAGGGCTACGGCCAGAGCTTCTGGAACGCCCGGCACGGGTACCGAGCCGATGGCGCGTGCGGCCAGTACGGGCTCGTGCTGCCTGAGCAGGGACTCGCGGTCGCGATCACATCGGAGCTGGTCGACATGCAGGAGCTGCTCGACCTGGTGTGGCAGCACCTGCTGCCCGCGGTGGACCGCCCGGGCAGTGCCGATGCGGACGAGCGGCTGCGCGAGCGGCTCGCCTCGCTCACCATCCCGCCGCTGGGCACCAACGCCGGACCGCCCGAGCACCGCAGCTTCGCGGTGGACCCGGCCTCCGACGTCTCCGGTGTGCGGGGTGTCCAGGTGGATGCCGGGGGCAGCACGCTCACGCTGCTACGAGAGGGCGAACCGCTGACGATCGACGTGGGCGATGCGGCCTGGCGCACCACCGAACCCGTCGTGGACGGACGAACGCTCCCGCTGGCGGCGAGCGGTGGCTGGACCGAGGGCGGCTACCACGCCGAGGTGAGGGTGATCGAGACGCCGCACTCCTTCCGGGTCGTCACAGGGCCGGCCGGCGCGGTGCTGACCTGGCGGCAGCGGCCGCTGGGTGGGAACGACCCGTTGGTCGGTGCGATCCCGTGACCGTCGGCGCCCCGTGACCACTGACGGCTGGGTCGAGTGCCGCTGCGGCGCCCGTCACTGGGGTCGTAGCGGCGCCGCCGGGCTGCTCCTGACCGACGGTGAGCGGGTGGTGCTGCAACATCGCGCCGAGTGGAGCCATCAGGGCGGTACGTGGGGGATGCCAGGCGGCGCACGGCATGTGGACGAGTCCGCCGTGGCCGGGGCGTTGCGCGAGGCCGCCGAGGAAGCGGGCATCGACGGCGGTCACGTGCGCGTGTTCGCCACCTCGGCGCTCACCCATCCGGACTGGAGCTACACCACGGTGCTCGCGCGCACCGCCCCAGGGCTGCACGTCGAGGCCACCGACGCCGAGAGCCTCGAGGTCCTCTGGGTCCCGCTCGCCGAGGTCACCGACCGCCCGCTGCTGCCCGCCTTCGAGGATGCATGGCCGCAGTTGCAGGCGATGCTCGGAGTCGACCTCCACGTGGTGGTGGACGCCGCCAACGTGGTCGGCAGCCGACCCGACGGCTGGTGGCGCGACCGACGCGGTGCCGCCGAGAAGCTGATCGGGGGGATCTCAGCGCTGGCGGAGGCCGGCGTCCCCGCCGGGTTCGCCGACCTCCACGGCGAGCGCTGGTGGCCCACCTGGCACGTGGTGACCGAAGGAGCCGCCCGAGGGGCCAGGCACACAACGGCGAGCACCGCCGTCGAGATCCACGAGGCGCCCGGCGAGGGGGACGACGCGATCGCGGCCCGGGCGGCGGACCTGGCCGCCGAGGCCGCACGCGTGGTCGTGGTCACGGCAGACCGGGAGCTGAGGCGGCGGTGCGAGAGCGCGGGAGCCGCCGTCGTCGGCCCGAGAACCCTGCTCGAGCTCCTGACCTGACCGAGCCCCGGACACGCCGCGAACCCCACTGCCA
>NZ_JBMDXJ010000061.1:0-27555 GCF_048594945.1 Pseudactinotalea sp.
CCGAGAGGTCCACACCGGCGAGCATGTCCTCGAGGACGGCGCGTCCGGCGACCAGGTCGACACCCTCTCGGCGCTCCGCCAGCAACCGCTGCGCCTCCGCCTCGGTCGCCCCGATCGTCGCGTGGAACGAGCTCATGATCAGCGGCAGCCCGGCGGGTCGCCCGAGCTCGCGTGCGCGGCCGCGGAGCTTCCCCACGAACTCCAGCGCCACGTCGAGCGTGGGCAGCGCCGTGAACACCACCTCGGCGTAGCGGGCGGCGAACTCGATCCCGGCCGCGGACTGCGCCGCGACGATCTGCACCGGACGCCGCTGTGGCAGCGGCGGGACGTTCAGCGGCCCCGCCACGTCGAAGAAACGACCGTGATGGTCGATCGGGTGCACCTTGCTCGGGTCGAGGGCCGCCGGTCGGCCGTCCTCGCCCGGCTGCAGCGCACCCGGCTCCCAGGAATCCCACAGGGCGTTCGTCACGTCCAGGGTCTCGGCCGCCCGTGCGTACCGGTCCTCGGGCGAGGGCAGCTCGCCGCCGTAGTTCTCCTCGCCGATCGAGCTCGTCACGAGGTTCCACGCCGCTCGTCCGTTGCTGATGTGGTCGAGTGTGCCGAACTGGCGAGCGAGCGTGAAAGGGTGGTTGAACGTCGTCGTCACGGTCGAGATCAGACCGATGCGCTTCGTCACCAGAGCGAGCGCGGCCATCGTGGTCAACGAGTCCTGCGCGCCGATCGCGCCCTGGCTGTTGAAGCGCAGCAGGTCGGGCGTGAAGAGCGCGTCGAACCGCGCGGCCTCGGCCAGCTCTGCGACACGGACGGCGTCGTCGAGCGTGCCGTGCGCGGGATCGGCTGCCCGTGCGTACACGCCTGGTCCGCCGCCGGCGCCCGTGACGGTCTTCAGGTAGCGCGTCACCATCAGGCCACCACCCAGGCGCCCAGCAGCGTGTCGAGCCGGGAGTCGGCGCCGAGCGTCAGGACCTGCACGGCGGCCTCCAGGGCGAGCACGGTAGTCAGCTCGTAGACCGGGATGTAGTAGACCTCGTCGAGCACACGGATGGCCGCTTCCTCGACGACAGCGTCTCGCTCGGCCCCCGTGAGCCCGCGCTGCCGCTCGAGCAGCTCGTTGAGCGTCCCGTCGGCCGGCTGGTTGACGGTGCTGTCGTCGAAGAAGAACCGGGTGCGCAGGATGTCAGGATCGGCCCGGCTGAGGTTGCCGTAAGAAAGGTCGACCTCGCCGTTGCCCTGCGCCTCCTGCAGACTGATCCAGTCGCTCTCGTGGAGCACGATGTCGATGCCGATCTCCTTGGCCTGCGCCTGGATCAGCTCCAGCGTGGTCTGGTTGGCCACGAAGTTGTTCACCCACCACAGCGTCAGCCGCAGCGGCTCGCCGTCCTTGGTCCGCACGCCGTCCTCACCGAGGGTCCAGCCGGCGCTCTCGAGCAGGTCCGCTGCCTGCTGCGCGTCGTCGCCGATGTGCTCGCTGAGGTCCGACCAGCCCGGCGTGGTGCTCGCGAGCACGTTGGTCGCCACCGCGTAGGAGTCGTTGACAGCCGCATCGCGCACCTGGGTTCGGTCGATCGCGAGACTGAGCGCTCGTCGCACGTCGGCGTCCTGCAGCAACGGTCGGCCCGAGAACGGCGTGATGCCGAAGACCACACCCGGGTTGGCCCGCTCCACGATCGTCAGCCCGGCACCGGTGAGCGAGGCCTGGTCCTGCGGCGGCACGCCTCCGATGGCGTCGGCCTGGTCGGAGGTGATGGCCCCGGTGCGGACGCTCGCCTCCGGCAGGATCACGAACGTCACCTCCTCGAGGTACGCGGCGCCGCTGTTGGCGACGACGCTCGGGCCCCAGGCGTAGTCGTCGCGGCGCACGAGCACCACCTCGGAGTCCTTGGTGTAGCTCTCCACGACGAACGGCCCGGTGCCGATCGCCGAGGTCAGCCGTTCGGCCCACTCCAGCTCCAGCGTTGCGGGCGCCAGCGGGGACAGGGCCACGCTCGAGAGCGCCTGCAGGAAGGGCGCGCTCGGCCGCCCGAAGCTCACCGTGAAGGTGTGCTCGTCGGTGGCCGCGCCGCCGAGGTAGTCGGCGAAGTACTCCACGACGTTGCTGGCGTTGGCGCCTTGGGCCAGCACGTCGTCGAAGTTGTCGAGCACGATCTGCGCGGTCAGCGGGGTGCCGTCGGAGAACGTGACGTCGTCGCGGAGCGTGAAGCTGAACTCGGTGGCGTCCTCGTTCGTGGTCCACTCGGTGGCCAGCCACGGCTGCAGCTCTCCGCTCTCGGCGTCGTGGTACAGCAGCGAGTCGAAGACCTGCCGATTGACGTAGAGGGTGTCGTTGCCGGTGCCGCCGCCCTGCGGGTTGAGGCTGCCGACATCGTTGCCGATCGCGAAGGACAGCTCGCCGCCGGCCACCGGATCGCCCGCCGGGGTCGTCGTGCTGGTCTCGGCCCCGCCTGCGCCGCCGGGTGCGCTGCCGCACGCGGCGAGGAAGCCGGCTGAAAGCAGGCCCGCGCCGCCGAGCAGCACGCTGCGTCGCGTTGGGATGGTGTGGGTCATCGTGATGGTCCTTTCGGGTGCGGCGTCAGGCGCCGGTGGTGAGGAAAGCGCCGCTCAGGCCGCTCAGCCTGGAGTCGGCAGCGAAGGCGACTCCGGCGACGCCGGTCGTGAGTGCCAGCACCGACGTCAGCTCGAAGGTGGGCACGTAGTAGACGTTGTCGAGGATCGACGTGATGGCCTCGTCGACCACCGCGTCGCGCTCGGCGCCCGTGAGTGCGCTCTGCTGCTCGAGCAGCCCGTTCAGGTCGGGGTCCGGGACCTTGTTGACGTCGTTCTCGCCGATGTGGAACTGGGTGCGGAGGATGTCGGCGTCGGCGCGGCTGAGGTTGCCGTAGCTGAAGTCGAGCTCACCGGCGTCGACGGCGGCCTGCCGTTCGGTGGCGTCGCCCGTGCGCAGCTCGACGTCGAAGCCGACGGTGCGGACCTGCGCCTGCAGCAGCTCCAGAGCGCTCTGGTTGGCGACGAAGTTGTCGCTCCACCAGATCACCAGGTGCAGCGGCTCGCCGTCCTTCACGCGGATGCCGTCGGCGCCGAGCGTCCACCCCGCCTCATCCAGCAGCCGTGCCGCCTCGTCGGTGTCCTCGGGGATGTGGTCGCTGAGATCGGCCCAACCGGGTGTGCTGCTGGCCAGCACGCTCGTGGCGACCTTGTACGAGTCGTTGAGCGTGGCGTCCCGCAG
Organism: Pseudactinotalea sp.; assembly: GCF_048594945.1. NCBI lineage: Bacteria > Bacillati > Actinomycetota > Actinomycetes > Micrococcales > Cellulomonadaceae > Pseudactinotalea > Pseudactinotalea sp. The sequence goes on from NZ_JBMDXJ010000061.1 coordinate 3,224, forward strand.
GTCGGTGCGGACCAGGCTGAGCGCGAAGGCGGTTCGCACCGCGAGGTCAGAGACGATCGGACGACCGGTGTACGGCGTGAGCCCGAAGACCACGCCGGGGTTGGCGCGCTCCACGATCGTGAAGCCCGAGGCGGTCAGGGTCTCCTGGTCCTGCGGTGGAACGCCGCCGATCACGTCGACCTGGTCGGAGCTGATCGCACCGGTCCGCACGCTGGCTTCGGGGATGATCTGGAAGACCACCTCGTCCAGGTAGGCCTCGCCGGTGTTGTCGGCGAGGCTCGGTCCCCACACGTAGCCGTCACGTCGTGCGAGCACCACCTCGGTGTCCTTCACATAGGACCCCAGCGTGAAGGCTCCGGTGCCGATGATGCCGGTTGTCCGCTCGTCCCAGGACGCCGCAAGGGTCGCTGGTGCCAGAGGGCCGAAGATCGGCTCGGTCAACGCCTGCAGGAACGGGATGCTCGGTCGGTCGAAGCGCACCGTCAGGGTGACCTCGTCGGTCGCGTCACCCCCGAGATAGCCCGCGAGGTGCTCGATCGCGTAGTTCGCATTCGCGCCCTGCTCGAGCACGTCGTCGAAGTTGTCGAGGACGATCTGGGCGGTCAGCGGGGTGCCGTCGGAGAACGTGACGTCATCGCGGAGCGTGAAGGTGAACTCGGTCGAGTCCTCGCTCACGCTCCACTCGGTCGCCAGCCACGGATGTAGGTCGCCCGTGTCGGGATCCTGATACAGCAGCGAGTCCACGAGCTGGCGCGTCACGTACCGAGCGTCGTTCCCGCTGCCGCCGCCCTGCGGGTTGACGCTCGCCGGGTCGTTCGCGATCGCGAACCGCAGGGTGCCGCCGGTGGTGGGCTCACCACCCGCGGTGGTGCCGCCCTCTGCGGTCCCGCCTGCGCCGTCGTCGGCTGCGCACGAGGCGAGGAAGCCGGCGGTGGGGAGGCCGGCTCCGCCCAGCAGGAGCGATCGGCGGGTGAGGTCGGGGATAGGCCTGGTCACGGGGTGGTTCCTTTCAGGGAAGGTTCGACGGCGGTGCCCGGGATGGCCTCGAGCAGTGCGCGTGTGTAGGGGTGCTGCGGGTCGGTGAAAACCTGGTCCCCGGTGCCGGCCTCGACGATGCGGCCGCGCCGCATCACCGCGATCTCGTGGGCGACCTGCCGCACCACGGCGAGGTCGTGCGAGATGAACAGGTAGCTGACTCCGAGGTCGGTCTGCAGACCGGTCAGGAGATCGAGGATCTGGGACTGGACGCGGACGTCGAGTGCCGAGACCGGCTCGTCGAGAACCACGAGCTCGGGCCGCACCGTGAGCGCGCGGGCGATCGCGACGCGTTGCCGCTGGCCGCCGGAGAGCTCGCTCGGTCGGCGCTCGGCGTAGCCGGTCGGCAGTCCCACGGCATCCAGCAGCTCGGTGGTGCGCTGTCGGCGTGAGGCGCGGTTGCCGACGCGCAGTGCGTGCAGCGGCTCGGCGATCGCCTGCCCCACGGTGAGCTTTGGGTCGAGCGAGGCGTACGGATTCTGCTGCACCACCTGGATGCGGCGTCGCAGCGCCCGCAGCTGACCGCGTGTGAGCTGCGTGAGGTCGGTGCCGTCCACGTCGATCGAGCCGCTGGTCGGTGGTAGCAGCCCCAGCACCAGGCGTGCGGTGGTCGACTTCCCCGAGCCGGACTCGCCCACGAGGGCAAGCGTCCGGCCGCGCGCGATCGCGAAGCTGACGTCGTCGACCGCGCGGAAGGTGCCCGAGCTCTGCACGCTGCGGGGGACGTGGAAGTCCTTCACGAGGTGCTCGGCCACCACGAGCGGGGCAGCGCTCTGCTCGGCCGGTGCATCGACTACGGCGGGTGAGGCCGTGGTGCGCAGGCTCGGCGCCGCTGCGATTAGCGTGCGCGTGTAGGGGTGCTGCGGGTCGGTCAGCACCTCCACGGGCGTGCCGGTCTCGACGATGCGTCCCTGCGACATGACCGCGATCAGGTCGGCACGGTCGGCGGCGACACCGAGATCGTGCGTGACCAGCAGGACCGCCGATCCGGAGTCGCGGGTGAGGGTCGAGATGTGGTCGAGGATCTGCCGCTGCACGGTCACGTCGAGGGCGCTCGTGGGCTCGTCGGCGATGATCAGCGAGGGCCGCGCCACGGTCGCGATCGCGATCAGCACGCGTTGCCGCAGGCCGCCGGAGAGCTCGTGCGGATACTGCAGCGCTCGCAGCTCCGGGTCGTCGAGACCGGCGGCAGCGAGGGCTTCGATCGCGAGGCCCTCCGCCTCGCGCCGGTCGGCGAGCCCGTGCACCCGAAGCACCTCGGCGACCTGGGTGCCGATCCTGACGACCGGGTTGAGGGACACGGTGGGGTCCTGCGGGATCAGGCCGATCCGGCGCCCGCGGTACTCACGCAGCCGTCGCTGCGACAGCGTGGTCAGCTCGGTGCCCTCGAGCGCGATGCTGCCGGCGGTGATCGAGGCGTTGGGTGCGAGCAGCCGCAGCACCGCATGGGCGGTGGTCGACTTGCCCGAGCCGGACTCGCCCACCACGGCAACGGTCTGCCCGCTCTCGATCGACAGCGACACACCCTGCACGGCATCGACGCGATGGCGGCGGCCGCGGTAGCTGACGGCGAGGTCGGTGATCTGCAGCAACGAGGTCATGACCGCTTCCCCTCGGCGTCGAGCGACCGGGCCACGTGGTTGGCGGCGAGCACGGTGGCCACCACGACGAAGCCGGGCATCGCCGTCAGCCACCATGCCGAGGCCAGGTAGTCCCGGCCCTGCGCCACCAACGCGCCCCACTCGGGGGTGGGTGGCTGCACGCCGAAGCCCAGGAAGCTGAGCGAGGACACCGCGAGGATCGCGCCGCCCAGGTCGAGCGCGGCGAGCACCAGCACCGGCGCGGCCGAGTTCGGCAGCACGTGCCGCAGCAGCACCCGCAGGCGGGTGGCGCCGCCCGCGATCGCGGCCTCCACGAAGTCGCTCGTGCGGACCGAGAGCACCTGGGATCGCATGATCCGCGCGCACGAGGCGATCGACCCGGCTCCCACGGCGATCGCCACGTTGAGCGTGCCGAACCCGAGTGCCGTGATCATCGCCAGCGAGAGCAGGATGCCGGGGATCGACAGCAGCACGTCGACCACCCGCATCAGGGCGGAGTCGACGATGCCGCCGACGAAGCCCGCGAGCAACCCCACGAGCGAGCCGGCGGTGAGGCCGAAGACCACCGCGAGCCCGGCAGCCGACAGCGACAGCGCCGAGCCGTGCACCACCCGCGTGTACAGGTCACGTCCGAGCTGGTCGGTGCCGAACAGGTGCGCGGCACCGGGACTCTGCAGCCGATCGACCGGGTTGGCGGCGTACGGATCGCCGGGTGCCAGCAGCGACGGCGCCACGGCCGCCACCAGCGCGAGCGCCAGCACCAGCAGCGCCAGCACGAGGCCGGGGCGTCGGAGCACCTCGAGCGCGGCGTCCCGCGCTCGCTCGCGCCCCGTCCGGGTGCGCTCGCGGGTCGAGGTGGCAGCCACTGTGCTCTCGGAGCTCCCCTCCAGCAGCGCGGGAGTGATGACGGACTCAGCCACGGTGGGCTCCTTCCAGCACGGTGCTCTCGTCAGAGGCATCGGTAGGCCCGGGCTCGCCGGCGGACCGATCGGTCGGTGCGGTACTGCGTGCGGACCCGCGATCCCGGGTGACCACGCGCGGGTCGATGAAGGGGTAGATGAGGTCGACCACGAGGTTGACCAGCACGTACACAGCCGCGGCCAGCACCACGATCCCGAGCACGGTTGGCACGTCGCGGTTCGCCACCGAGCTGGCGGTCAGCCTGCCCAGTCCGGCGCGTGAGAACACGGTCTCGGTGACGACCGCACCGCCGAGGACCCCGCCGACCATCAGCCCGGCGAGGGTGAAGGTGGGCAGCGAGGCGTTCCGCAGCGCGTGGCGCAGGTGCACCCGCACTCGCCCTGCGCCCTTCGCGCGTGCCGTCTCGATGTACGGCTGCGCGAGCGCGCTCTCCAGACCCTTGTTGAGGAGCTGTGCCACGGTCGCGGCAGCGGGGATGCCGAGCGTGATCGCCGGCAGCACCAGGCTCCGCCAGCCCTGGTTGCCCATGGCGGGGAAGATCGGGTTGGCGAACGAGAACGCCTGCAGCAGCGTCAGCCCGAGCCAGAACGAGGGCACGGCCACGCCGAGCGGGGGCAGCGCCGTCAGCAGACGTCGCAGCCACGCGATCCGGGAGTACGTCGCCACGATCGCTACGATCGCCCCGACCGTGAGCCCGAGCACCAGCCCGAGCGCCGCGATCTGCAGGGTCTGGGGGAGCACCTCGACGATGAGGTCCCGGACCGGCCGCTCGTTGACATACGAGACGCCCAGGTCGCCGCGCAGCAGCCCGCCGAGCCGTGAGAGGTACTGCTCGTGCAGCGGCAGGTCGAGCCCGTACCGCTCGCGCACGGCGTCGAGCTGCTCGGGCGTGAGGTCGTTCTCCCCGTCCGGTCCGAGCAGCAGCGATACGGCATCACCGGGCAGCGCGTACAGGATGAGGAAGGTCGCGGTGAAGGCGGCCCAGAGCACACCGGCGGCCTGCGCCAGGCGTGAGACGAGGTAGCGCGCCACGAGGTGCTCCTACTCGGTCGGGTGATCGATGGACTGCCGCGCGGTCGGGTGAGGTTCGTCTCCGAATGGCGGTCCGGAGGTTCTGTGACAGCCGACCGCGCGGCGGCAGGAACCAGAGTGACCGAGACGAGAACGCAAAACGGATTAACTCGATCGAGTATCACCAGTTAAGACAGATCGGCCGGCACGAACGGCGTGGGGCGGGGCCGACCTAGCGTCGTCGGCATGAGCCATTCCCTGACCCTGGCCGTCGAGATCGACGGCGACGGTCGCCATCCGCAGGCTTGGCGCCGTTCCCTTCATGAGCCCGATGCGGCGCTCCGCCCGCGGCGCTGGACGCGCGTGGCGCGCGGCGCCGAGAACGCAGGCTTCACGTTCGCCACCGTCGCCGACACCCCGGTCGCCGAGCCCGGCGGATCCGCCGGTCGCCTCGACGCCGTGCTCCGGTCCTCCTTCGGTTCCGGGCTGACGTCGCGTCTCGGCTGGGCGCCGCAGGTGCACCCGCGGGCCGTCGAGCCGTTCCATCTTGCCGCGCAGCTGGCCTCGCTGGATCACGCGAGTCGCGGCCGCGGGGCCTGGCTCGTGGGTGACGCCGAGCTGACCGGGCTCGCCGCGGCGCTGGGTCGCGACGTGCCCACCGAAGCTGCGCTACGGCAGCGCGAGGTGCTCCAGGTGATCGACGCCGTCCGCCGGCTGTGGGACTCCTGGGACGACGACGCGGTGATCAAGGATGTCCCCACCGGGCGCTACATCGACCGCGACCGGGTGCGGTACACCGACATCGAGGCCGACACCTTCAGCATCCGCGGTGCCTCGATCACGCCTCGCCCGCCGCAGGGCCACCCCGTGGTCATCGCTCCGGACGGGCTGCTGGCCGACGGCGAGCTCGCCGGACGGGTGGACGTGGTGCTCGTGTCCCATCCCGATCTCGACGCCGCCATTGCGCGCGCGATCGAGGTGCGTGGACTCGGCGTGCTCGCGTTCCTCGACCTGCAGGTCACGCTCGATGCCGGGGCCACTGCCGCCGAGCGGCGGCTCGCTCTCGGCGCCGATCCTCGCGAGGGTGAGGTCGCGGCGTACGACGGCGGAGCCGATGGTCTGGTCGGTCTGCTCACCTCGATCAGGGGTCAGGTCGACGGCGTTCGGCTGCTGCCGACCGTGATCGACGAGGACCTCCCGGTGCTGGCCGGGCACGTGCTGCCCGCGTTGTCGCTCGCGCGCGCCGCTCACCCGCCGCGACCCGCTCAGCACCTGCGTGCCGCCCTCGGGCTGACGCGTCCCGCCAACGGCTTCGACCGCGAGGAGATCTCAGCATGAGCACCACACCCACTCGACGACCCGATGCCCACGTGCGCTTCGGCGTGTTCTTCCAGGGCGTCAACCACCACACCGTCTGGTCCGACGCCGAGAGCGGCTCACAGATCGACCCTGCCTCCTTCGAGCGGGTGATCCGTACGGCCGAGCGTGGTCTCTTCGATGCGTTCTTCCTCGGTGAAGGGCTGCGGCTGCGGGAGTCGCACGGCCATCTGCACGATCTCGACGTGGTCGGTCGCCCCGACGCGCTGACCGAGCTCGCCGCGCTCGCGGCCATCACCTCCCGCATCGGTCTGGTGGCGACGCAGAACGCCACCTACAACGACCCCGCCGACCTGGCCAGGCGGCTGGGCTCGCTCGACGTGCTCTCCGGCGGTCGTGCCGCGTGGAACATCGTGACCACCGACAACGCCTGGACTGGCGAGAACTTCCGCCGCGGGGGCTACCTCGACCACGCCGACCGGTACGTCCGGGCCGAGGAGTTCGTGCGCGCCGCGCAGGCGATCTGGGACTCCTGGTCGGAGGAGGAGCGCGCGTTCACCCGTGTGCAGCGCTCGGGCACGACCGTGAACATCGAGGTCACTCCGACCGTGCCCCGCAGTCCGCAGGGGCACCCGGTTCTGTTCCAGGCAGGCGACTCGCCCGACGGCCGCACGTTCGCGGCCCGCAACGCCGAGGTGATCTTCTCCGCCCACGGCTCGGACCTCACCGACGCGCTCGAGTTCGCCACCGACGTGCGTGCGCGCACGGTCGCGGCGGGCCGCCCCGTCGACGACGTGAAGATCTTTCCCGGCACCTTCATCGTGCTGGCCGAGACCGATGCGGCCGCGGAGGATAAGTACGAGTGGCTCAAGCGGGCGCAGGTCACCGGCGCGACCGCGCTGTCGCTGCTCGGTCACGTGTGGGGGCGGGACCTGTCGCACCTGGATCCGGACGGCCCGGTGCCGTCGATCGCCGACGTCGTCGACAAGGAGTTCGATGGTACCCGCGGCGCCGGCCTGAAGTCCGGCTCGCGACGGCCGCTCGCCCAGGAGTGGCGCGAGCGTGCCGAGGCCGAGAACCTCTCGATCCGGGAGCTCGTGATCGCGCAGGAGCGCCGCCGCGGCTTCATCGGCTCGCCGGCGAGCGTCGCCGAGCAGCTGATCGAGTTCGTGCGCAGCGGCGCCGTGGACGGCTTCAACATCTCGCCCTGGATCGTGCCGGACGGCCTCGAGGACATCGTGGAGCTGCTGGTGCCCGCGCTGCAGGATCGTGGCGCCTACCGCACTGCCTACACGGGCACCACGCTGCGTGAGCACCTGGGGCTGCGGCCTCCGCAGACGCGCCGCGAGCTCGAGCTCGCGGAGGCGGCCGGATGACGGTCGCGGCGGCCCGGCCCGCCGAGGCCCCGCCTCGGCCCAGCCGCGCCTACCTGGACGCGCTCGAGGAGCGCACCGAGCGCCGTCGGGCCGAGCACGTGCCGATCGGCTCGCCCTTCACCGGCGCGCCCGAGCGGCTGGGCGGTCAGGTCGCGCACGCCATCGACCGGCTCGACGGCGACCTCGCCGAGCTGTCGGCCACGATCTTCGACGCCGCCGAGGAGGCGTTCCTCGAGTACCGCAGCGTCGCCGCGATCGCCGAGCTGCTGCGCCGCCACGGGGTCGAGGTCGAGACCGGAACCCACGGGCTGGAGACCTCGCTCCGAGCCGGGATCGGCTCGGCCGAGACAGGCCCGACCATCGCGATCCTGGCCGAGTACGACGCCCTGCCGGCCATCGGCCATGCGTGCGGACACAATCTCATCGCGACCGCCGCCGTCGGGGCATTCCTGGCCCTCGGCCGACTGGCCGAGGCCGACGTCCCGGGCAGGGTGCTGCTGCTCGGCACGCCCGCCGAGGAAGGCAGCAGCGGCAAGGAGCTGCTCGCGCGTGAAGGATTCTTCGACGGCGTCGACGCGGCGATCATGGTGCACCCGTTCGGCTACGACGTGGTCGATCAGCCGTTCCTGGGCCGGCGACAGCTCGTGGTCACCTATCACGGTGTCGCGGCGCACGCCTCCGCGCAGCCGTACATGGGGCGGAACGCGCTCGACGCGGTCGCTCTGAACTACCAGGCGGTCGGCTTCCTGCGGCAGCACATCCCGCCGACCGACCGGGTGCACGGCGTGATCCGTGAGGGCGGTGACCGTCCCTCGGTCGTGCCCGAGCGCGCGAGTGTCGAGTACTACGTGCGGTCCGCCGATGCGGCTACCCTGCTCGACCTGTCGCACCGGCTCGAGGACATCGCGCACGGCATCGCGCAGGCCACCGGCACGGTGGCGGAGCTGACCTGGGACCCGCTGCCCTACACGCTGCCGCTGCGCACGAACGACGCGCTCGCGCGCCGGTGGGTGGGACATCAGGAGGCACGGGGGCGGGTGGCGCTCTCGGGTGGCGTGGTGCCTCCCGAGCTGGCGGCCTCGACCGACTTCTCCAACATCAGCGTCCGCATCCCGGGGATCCACCCGATGATCGCGGTCTCGGCCACCGACGTGGCGCTGCACACCCGTGCCTTCGCCGAGGCCGTCTCCTCTCCCGCAGGGCTGGCCGCGGCGCTCGACGGCGCGTACGGGCTCGCGCTCACGGCGCTCGACTGGCTGCACGACGGCGCGCTGCGGGACGCGGTCAGGGCCGACTTCGAGGCGGCGGGTGGCGTCGTCGACGTCGAGAACTACTTCACCTCCGAAGGAGAGTCCGAATGAGTGCGCCAGTGAGCGAGGACCGGAGCGAAGCGAGGACCGGAACGAGTGTCGGTGCGCGACCAGAAGGCATGAGTGCGCCCGTGGTCCACGCGATCCACGAGAACCCCGAGTGGTTCGGACCGTTCGCCGAGCAGTTCGAGGCGCAGGGCGTCCCGTACCGGGAGTGGCTGCTCACCGGTGGCGGGCTCGACCTGTCCGAGCCGCCACCGCCCGGGGTGTACTGGTCACGCTTCAGCGCCTCGTCGCACACCCGTGGTCACGAGCACGCCAAGGAGCACTCGCGGGCGGTGCTCGCATGGGCCGCGGCCGCCGGGCGCCGGGTCGTCAACGGCGCCGGGGTGCTCTCACTCGAGGTGAGCAAGGTGCTGCAGCTGACCGCGCTGGCCGCGCACGGGCTGGAGGTGCCGAACACCCGCGTGGTGATCGGCACCGAGAACCTCCTGGCCGCGGCGGCCTCGTTCCCGACGCCGTTCCTCACCAAGCACAACCAGGGCGGCAAGGGCTTGGGTGTGCGCCGGTACGAGAGTGCCGGCGATCTCGCAGCCGATGTGGCCGAGGGCACCTACCCGGAGCCTGTCGACGGCGTCACGCTCCTGCAGGAGTACGTGCCGCCCGCGGGCGGCACGATCACCCGGGTCGAGATCGTCGGCGGCGAGGTGGTCTACGCGGTGTCCGGCGATACCGCGCGCGGCGGCTTCCAGCTCTGCCCCGCGGACGCTTGCGCGATCGACCCGGAGACCGGCCGGCCGCTCAAGCCGTACGGCGCCACGATCGAGGTCGACCCGACGCTGCCGCTGTTCTCGCTGCGCGAGGACCTGCCCTCCGGCCTCGCCGAGTCCTACCTGTCCTTCGCCGCGGCGCACGGCATCGAGATCGCCGGGATCGAGTTCCTCGAGACGGCCGACGGCCGCGTCCTCACCTACGACGTCAACACCAACACCAACTACAACCCCGCCGTCGAAGCCGCCGCACCCCGCAGCGGCCCCGGCTCGATCGTGTCCTACCTCGGCGGCCTGCTCGCCGAGGAGACCAAGGGAGAAGAAGCAGCATGACCAGACTGACCGCCGTCATCGGCAATCCCCGTGAGGGATCCCGCACGCACCGGCTGACCGCGACCGTCGTCGACAAGCTGGCCTCCGCCGTCGGGGCAGAGACCGAGGTCGTGGACCTCGCAGCCCTGGCTCCGGTGCTGCTCGACCCCTACGGGGAGCAGGCCACGCGGGCGCGCGAGCAGGTGGCCGGCAGCGACCTCGTGGTGCTCGCGACGCCGGTCTACAAGGCGACCTACACCGGCCTGCTCAAGCTGTTCCTCGACGGCTACGGCACCGACGGGCTCGCGGGCACGACCGCCGTCGGGCTGATCGTCAGTGCGGCGCCGCACCACCTGCTCAGCACCGACATCCACCTGCGCTCGCTGCTCGTGGAGCTGGGAGCCAGCGTGCCGACGCGGAGCCTGCAGGTGCTCGAGTCCCAGCTCGAGGAGCCGGAGGCGGTGCTCGAGGCGTGGCTGGCGGCGCACGTGGCCACGCTGCGGCGAGCGCTTGCCCCCGTGGCCGAGGAGGTTCCCGCGTGAGCGCCGCCGTCGACACCGAGGCCGCTGTGGACGCCGCGGCCTTCAAGGAGCTGTTCCGGAACTACCCGAACGGCGTCTCCATCATCACCGCGAGCGGGCCCGACGGGCCGGTCGGGTTCACCGCCACGTCTGTGGTCTCGATCTCGGCGGACCCGCCGGTGCTGGCGTTCTCGATCACGAGCGTCGCCTCGGCGTGGCCGACGATCGCTCGGGCGACGTCGGTGGCGGTGCACTTCCTCGACGTCGAGCACATCGGGCTGTCGCAGCTGTTCGCGACCAGCGGAGCGGACCGGTTCGCCCCCATCGACTGGGAGCGACTGCCCTCCGGCGAGCCACGACTGCTCGACGTGCCGACCTGGGCGCGTGGCCCGATCCTGCAGCGCGTGCCGGTCGGCAGCAGCACGATCGTGCTCATCGGTGCCGCCGACGTGCGCGTGGCCGGCGACCGCGAGCCGCTCGTCTACCACGATCGCCACTACCACTCGTTGACGCCCACCTCGGTGCTGCCCTGATGGTGCACATCATCGGCATCGACCTGATCGCGCACGGCGACCAGAGCGGTGAGCGGGCCACGGTCACCGACCGCTACCTCGAGGTGGTGGAGAACGCCAAGCGGTTCGAGGCCCTCGGTTTCGACGGCTTCGGTGTGGGCGAGCGCCACCACGCCCCGTTCCTGTCGAGCTCGCCGCCGGTCCTGCTCAGCCGCCTGACGGCCGAGACCAGCCGGATCCGGCTGTTCACCGGCGTCACGCTGCTGTCGGTGCTCGATCCGGTGCGCGCCGCCGAGGACTACGCGACCCTCGATCACCTCTCGAACGGCCGCCTGGAGCTGATCGTCGGCAAGGGCAACGGTCCGGAGCAGGCCGAGCTGTTCGGCGTCGGCCGGCTGGAGGCGTGGGACGCGCTCGAGGTCAACTACCGGTTGCTGCGGCAGCTGTGGGGTGACGAGCCCGTCACCTGGACCGCACCCGAGGGCGTGCCGCTGACGCGCTGGGCGGCGCTGTCGGACGTGCGGGTGTTCCCGCAACCGCGGCAACCGCGGATCCGGGTGTGGCACGGCTCGGCCACCGCGGAGCGCTCGGTCGAGCTCGCCGTCGAGTTCGGCGACCCGATCTTCTCGGCGAACGGCTTCAACCCGATCGAGCACTACGCCAAGCTCATCAGGCACTACCGGCGCACGTGGGAGGAGGCCGGGCGCGACCCGGCCGACGCCCTCGTCGGAGCAGGGCACGGCGGACCGTTCGTGGCGCGCCGCTCGCAGGACGCCGTGGAGCACTTCCGCCCGATCTACGAGCGCTTCGCTGCCAGGATCCAGGCGAACGACACGCACCTACCCGGCACCCGGACCGACTACGAGTCCTACGAAGACTTCCTCGAGCGCGGTTCGTGGCTCATCGGCAGCCCGCAGCAGGTCATCGACAAGGTGCTCCGCTACCACGAGGAGTTCGGGCACACCGTGATCTCCACCGGTGGTCATCGTGGTGATCTCAGCCAGGAGGACTACGTCGACTCGCTCACGCTGTTCGCGCAGGAGGTCGTTCCCGAGCTGCGCCGTGTGATCCCGGATCCCCCGCCGCCCCCGACGAACGCACCCTAGAGACGGGTGAACCCTCGGGTGCGGTGCCCGACGGCGATGGACTCACCGCTGATGGTGCCTGCGAGGGGCGAGAGCAGGAATGCGACCAGGCGGGCGGTGTCCGTGGGAGTGCTCTGACCGCTGGTCCCCACCTCGACGTCGTCGGTCGGGGTGTCGGTGACGATGCCGGGACTGACGACGTTGACCGTGGTGCCGCTGCCGGCGCTGGCATCGGCCAGGTGCTTGGCGGCGACGATGAGAGCGGCGTTGCGAACCGAGCCAGCGATGTTCCCGGTGACGAACGCGCCCTGCCCGCTGATGCCGACGATGCGGCCGTAGCCGCGTTGCCGCATCGGCTCCAGGGCCGCGTTCGCCACACGGAGAAAGGTCAGCGTCTTGCCGTCGAACGCTGCCCGCACCTGGTCCGGCTCGGAGTTGCGTGAAGGATCCAGGGTGCGGGCGCTCGGTGCTGCTGCCACCACGACGCCGTCGAGTCGCCCGTGCTCGTCCAGGACCCTGGCGAGCGCCTTGGTCACCGAGTCGTCGTCAGCGGCGTCCATGACGACGCCGTCAGGTGCGTGTCGCGACGCGGGTAGGGCGAGCGCCCCCTCGTCGCGCAGCACGTCGGTGATCGCGGTTCCGACGAGACCGTGGCCGCCGACCACCAGCACGACCCTGCCCTGTAGCTGTAGATCCACTCCTGCTCCTCCTCTGTGGTGATTATCCGGCTGCGGTCGGACTGGGTGCCCGCTCCGGCACCCTGGCTCGGGTGGTGGCGGCGTCGACTGCCGAGCAGGCGGTGGCGAGTGCGCCGAGGACGGCGCTGGCCGTTGCGACCAGCACCAGCGCCGTGCGTGCACCGCCGACATCGAGATCGGCGCCGGGGGAGGCTGAGGCGTAGAGCCCCACGAGCGCGGCGATGCACAGCGTTGCCGAGATCCGCTGGGACACCTGCAGCACGCCTGCCGCGACACCGTGCTGGTCGTGCGGCGCATGCTCGAGCGTAAGGGCCTGGTTGGGTGGCCCGGCGAGGCCGCTCACGGCGCCGGTCAGCGTCTGCATCGCTACCAGCACCGGCAGCACCCATGAGGTGGGCACAGCCAGCAGTGCGATCGCGGCGGTCACCGCGATGGCGGTCTTGAGTGCGAGGATCACGGTCACACCAGGCCGGCCGAAGCGCCGTAGCACTCGCCACGACAGGTTGGCGGTGACCATCGAGGCGATCGCGCCTGGGATGGTCACCACCCCGGCCGCGAACGGGCCCAGGTCCAGCGCCTCCTGCAGGAACAGCATCAGCACTGCCGAGAAGCCCAGCGCGGAACCGAACGTGAACGTGGCCACGAGACAGCCCATCGTGAAGCCCGGTGCCCGGACCAGTGCGGGTGTGATCAGCGGGAGCCGGCCGCGGCGCGCGTACCGGCGCTCCCACCAGACAAACACTGTGGCCACCGCCGCGAACAGCACACCGCCGGCCGCCCATCGCAGCGGCTCGGACTCCTGCGAGACCACGGGAAGCAGCAGTAGCAGCGTCAGGACCGTGACGGCGATCAGACCCATCGGGTCGACATCGACCGGGCGGTCCCGGCGCGCCCGCACCAGTCGGCGGGCCAGGAACACCAGGCTCAGCGTGGCGGCCAGGCACCCGAGCGGCACGTTGAGGAGCACCACCACCCGCCAGCCGAGGCCTGGTTCGGCGGCATCGAGGACTCCTCCGGCGACCACCGGCGCCAGCAGGGCCGCGGCCGAGCCGACCGAGGTGTATGCGCCGAGCGCGCGGGCGCGCGCCGATCCGCTGAACCGATCCTGCAGCAGCCCGATGACCTGCGGGTTCGCGGTCCCGGCACCGACTCCCTGCACCAGCCGAGCGATCACGAGCGCGGTCGGCTCGGCGGCGGTCGCCCCCACGATGCTCGCGGTGCTGAACAGCAGCAGTCCGGCGGCGAGGAGCACTGGTCGCCCCACGGCATCGCCGAGGCGGCCCGCGGGGATCAGGGCTAGGCCGAAGGTCAGGGAGTAGCCGGCGAGGATCCACTGGAGTGAGGAGGCGTCGGCGCCCAGATCCGCTCGAAGGATCGGGGCTGCGACGACGAGTGCGGCCGAGTCGAAGAGGGTGGCGAATCCGGTCACCAGGCAGACCGCGAGCACCAGCCTTCCGCTCGGCGGGGAGCTCCGGTCGAACCTGCGTCGTCGCTGCAGCCACGACATCAGCGGAACCCTGTGATCGCGATGGCCCGCACGATCTGACGCTGGAACACCAGGAAGAGCACGAGCAACGGGAGCAGCGCGACTGTTGTCGCCGCCGTCACGAGCGTCCAGTTGCCGTTGTACTGGGTCTGCAGGGCCGCGGTGGCGACCGTGAGCACGCGCCATCGTTCGCCGGAGGTGATCACGAGTGGCCACAGGAACGCGTTCCACTCGCTGACGACCGTGATGAGGACCAGGGTCGCCAGGATCGGCCGGCTCAGCGGCAGGATGATCTCGACGAGGATGTCGGGCAGCGTCGCGCCGTCGAGGCGTGCGGCGTCGACCAGGTCCTGCGGGATGCCCCGGAAGTACTCGCGCAGCAGGAACACCGCGTACGGCGAGCCCAGCATGCCGGGCAGGGCCAGACCCCAGAAGGTGTCACGCAGGCCGACCTCGACCATCAGCATGTAGAGCGGGATGATCGTGACGGCCCCGGGGACCATCATCGTGCCGAGGTACACCCAGAAGAGGGCGTCACGCCCCGGGAACCTGAGCCTGGCGAACGCGAACGCGGCCAGCACCGAGAACGTCAGCTGCGTCGCCACCGTGAACGCGGCGACCAGCAGCGTGATCCCGATCGGTCGCGTCAGGTCGACCCGGTCTCCGAAGAGTGCCGCGTAGTTGGCGAGCGTCGCTGGGATCGGCAACGACCACGGCGACGACGACGCGTACTGCGGCGCGGTGCGGAGCGACGTCGCGAAGCTGAGGACGAACGGTGCCGACGTGACCGCGACACCCAGCAGCAGCACCGTGTACACGGCGAGGTGGGACACCGCCGTCGGGACGCGCACCGAACGGCGACTCACCGCGCGCGCCTCAGCCCGAGAGGTCATAGGTGATCCGCTTCCTGAAGTAGAGCTGCTGCCCCAGGGTGATCGCCACCAGCAGGACCAGCAGGATCACCGCCATCACCGCAGCGTTGCCGAGGTTCGCGTTCGCGAAGGCCTCGTAGTAGATGCGGCCGGCGATCACGTCGGTGCGATAGCCCGGGCCGCCGCCGGTCAACGCGTAGACGGTGTCGAACGTCTGGGCTGCCGCCAGCACACCCGTGACGAGCACGAAGAACGTGGTGGGCCGCAGCAACGGCACCTTGATCTGCCAGAAGATGCGGGTCGCCGACGCGCCGTCGATACGGGCGGCGTCGAGGATGGTGGGCGGGATCGCCACCAGGCCCGCCATGAAGAACAAGGTCACATAGCCCACGTTCGACCAGACGCTCACCGCCGCGACCGACGGCAGCGCGAGCGCAGGCTCCGACAGCCACTCGACCCGGCGACCGATCAGGCCGTTGAGGGCACCGCCGCTCGGCGAGAAGATCCACTTCCACACCACGCCGAGCGTCAGTGGCGCGCAGATCCACGGCAGCACGTAGATCGTCCGGAAGATCGCCGACCCGGGCAGACCCCGCACCAGCAACGACGCCGTGAGCAGCCCGAGCGCGGTCTGGGTCGGGATCACCATCAGAATGAACCCGCCCGTGACCAGCAGGGAGTTGGCGACGCGGCCGTCGGTCATCACCCGCGACCAGTTGTCCAGGCCCACGTAGCTGATGTCGCCGATGATGTTCCACCGGTGCACGGTCAGCCACAGCACCACCAGGATCGGGAACACGAGGAAGCCCAGGATCCCGACCAGGCTGGGTGCCAGCAGGGCGTACCCCGCGGCCGCCTCGCGTCGTGCCCCCGCGCGCCTGGTGCCGGAGCTCACTCCTCGAGGGCCGCGTTCGCGGCCTCCTGGGCCTCCTGCAGGGCCGAGTCGAGCTCGAGCCGGCCGAGGAACAGCTCCTTGAGAACGGGCTCGATCTCCGCGTTGGCCTCGCTGACGTGGGTGCTCTCGAGCACCGCGAGCGTGAAGGTGTCGACCTCGAAGAACGGCGTCACGTCGACGCCCTGGGCCGCCCACGCCTCGTCGTAGCCGGTGCGGGCGTCCAGCACCGCCGGAACTGCCGACCCGGTGGCACCGATCGCTTCGCTGCCCTCCGCGGACCCGAGCCAGCGCAGCACCTCGAGCGTCTCCTCGGGATGCTCCGAGGCGGCGTTGCCCGCCGCGATGATGCCGTTGGTCACGGTGACCCGACCGGCCGGACCCTCCGGGACCGGCACGACAGCCCACTCGAAGGTCGCGCCCTCGGCGATCGCGGCCAGGTTGTACAGGCCGGTCTGGAAGAGAGCGAGGTTGCCCTGCAGGAACTGCTCGCGCGAGAACTCGTTGTTCTCGTTGGTGTCCGCAGCCGACGGCGCCACGTGGTGGGTGTTGACGAGGTCGACCACGTAGCCGATCGCCTCGGCAGCCTCCGGCCCGGCGAACGTGAAGCCCTCCGGCGTGCGCCACTCGCCGCCGTTGGAGCCGACGTAGTTGAACACGATCGCATCGGAGTCGTAGGCGGCGTTGTAGCCGTACTGGGCGATCGTGCCGGCATCGAAGTCGGGGTCGTCAGCGGTGCGGCCCTGCTCGTCGAGCGTGAGCTGCTGCAGCGTGGGAACGAGCGTGTCGGCGGTGCCGCTCGGGTCCCAGACCAGGTCCTGCAGGTCGTCCGTCGTCAGCCCGGCGCCCTCGAGCAGCTCGGTGTTGACGATGATGGCCTTGCCACCGTCGGCGAGCTGGGGGACACCCCACAGCGAGCCGTTCCTCGTGTACTGATCGACCACGCTCGACTCCCAGGCGCCGGCGGCGTCGGCCCCCAGCTCGGCGGTGATGTCGATGAGGTTGCCGTTGTCGGCGTAGGTGGTGAAGGTGCTGTTCAGCCAGAAGATGTCGGCTGCGGTGCCCCCGCCGACGTCGACGAGCAGATCGTCCCAGTAGCTCGACCATGGAGTGATCTCGACCTGGACGTCGATCTCGGGGTGCTCGGCCTCGAACGCGGCGAACGACTCGTTGTACGCGGCCGCGACCTGCTCGTCCCAGAGGTTGACCGTGACCACGGTGGTCGCACCGTTGTCGCGGCCGCTGAGGCTGATGGCGGTGGCGGTGCCGGCGGCCAGCAGCACGGCTGCTCCGACGGCGCCGCCGATGATGACGGACTTCTTGGGCATGGTGACTCGTTTCGATGACGGGGAGGAGGGTGTGGGGGATCGCCCCGGGTGCGCCCAGGCACCCGGGGTGGGGGTGGGGTGGGGTGGGCGGCTCGCCCGGGTGTCAGGCGGCCACGAGCGCCGGCTGCCAGCCGAGGGCGGGGGCGACCTGCGTGGCGACGTCGTGGAGGATCTGCTCGTAGTCGATCCGGCGCAGCCCGTAGGGCAGCTCGAGCCGGAGCTCGGTGACGTCGCCGATGGCGGCATCCGCCTGCAGTCGCTCGACGATCTCGGCGCTGGATCCCACGAGATCCGGCGCGAACAGCGTGCGGCGCTCACCCTGCGGAGCCAGCGTGCGGGCGTGCCGGCTCGCCTCGTACTCGCGGTACTTGTCCCGGGTGGCGGCATCGGCGCTGTCGGTCGGCACCACCACCCGACCGACGGCGATCCGCGGTTCGCCCGCCCCTCGCCACCGCTGTCGGAACGTCTGCAGGTTGGTGAGCTGCGCCGTCCAGAAGTCGTCGGTGCCCTCGCCCGCCACGATGTTGCCGGTGAGCAGGTTGAGCCCGTGCTCGGCAGCCCAGATCGTCGAGCGCGACGAGCCGCCGCCGTACCAGAGCCGCTCGGTCAGTCCCGCGGCGTACGGCTGCACCCGTGGCCGCTGCGGGCCGTTGGGTGACTGCACTCGCGTGTCCTCGGAACCGATCCAGCTGCCGTCGAGGTTCTTCGCGAACCGCAGGATCCGCTGGTGGGAGAAGTCGACTGCCTCCCAGTCGCCGTCGAACACCCGGTCACCCACGAGCTCGACGTGCGGCGGCGTGCCGGCGCTCACGCCGATCTGGAGCCGGCCACCGGCGAGCACGTCCACCGTGGCGAGGTCCTCGGCGAGGCGCAGCGGGCTCTCGTACCCGATCGGCACCACGGCGGTGCCCAGCTCGATCCGATCCGTGCGTTGAGTGGCCGCGGACAGGAACACCGCCGCCGAGGAGACCGCCGCCTCGAGGTGACGCTGCCGCACCCACGCGCCCTGGTACCCGAGCCGTTCTCCGTAGCTGAACAGCCCGAGTGTGTCCTCGAGCCCGGTCCGGGGGTTGTCGCTGTCGTAGGTGCCGGGTGAGAGGAAGGAGAGGGAACGGATCGTCACGGCAGCAGCTGCTTCCCGGGCAGGGCGGTCGGGCCGCCCTCGGTCGGCGGCACGCCGGTGCGGCCGGTGGGCGCCTTCTCGCCCGCCGTCACCTCGAGGTCGAGGTGGTTGCCGGCGACCGGTGCCGGGCAGGTGCCGTAGTCGCTGAACACGTACGGGTAGTTGATCGCTCGGTTGAAGTCGATCACGCCGCGACCGCTCGCCACCTCGCCCTCGACCGGCACCGCGCGCCACGCGGAGGTGAGCACGCCGCTCGTGGCGTCGGAGAAGGAGAGGAGCCATGCCGAGCCACGTGCGGTGGCCACGGCCCGGTGCTCACGCCCTCCACGATGGAAGGTGACCTCGCCGACTGCGCTCGCGATCTGCTCGAGACCGGGCGCTGCCGCCTTCACGCGCACGCTGCGGGGATGCTCGTACGGCTGCAGCTCCACGTCCACCACCCAGTCCGGGTTGAAGTCGAAGACCGGCACGCCCGTGAACTCCTCGCGCGCCCCGGCCTGCGGGTCGCGCAGCCGCAGCGCGTAGTAGCCGCCGCGGCGCAGCACCTCCACCAGCACCGGGCCGTCGTCGTCCAAGGCACCCTCGCCCACCGTCGCGAAGCGGTGCGCACCTGCCTCGTTCACCACGACCGAGGCGACGCCGTCGAGCGGAGCCGGCCCCGCTCCGCCGTCGGGCGTGAGAAGGACGAGGCCATCGGCCGAGGCAGCCCGGACGTGCAGGGTGTCGTCGGCCACCCACCAGCTGCCCGGAACGGTGGCGGGGTGGTCGGACGTCTCTTCCGAGGTCGCCGTGATCCAGTGGTAGGCCACCACGGACAACCAGTCGTAGGGGGCCGCGAGCCCGTCGTTGCGCTCCTCGCACCACCGTTGCCAGCGTGCGCGTGCGGTGTCGACGTCTCCTTGGGTCTGGTCGGTGAGTGTCATGGGTCGCTCCTGGCAACGAAGGGGTTGAGAGCTTCACTCTCCGCCTCTGCCGCCCCGCTAACAATCTGGACTAAAGTAGTCCCGAATAGTGGACGCTCCCTCGAACGGGGGAGTGCGTTCACGCCCGAGCGGGATGGCGGGCTCTGGCCGCCGTCCCAGGCTGGTAGGCATGGCTACCGAACCTCTCACCCATGTCCCTACCTCAGTCGTATCCGACGGCGGAGCGCGCCGGGCCGATCGGCTCACCATGGCCGGTGGCTGGTCCTTGGCCGCGATCGCCGTGCTTCACACCCTGGTCTTCATCGCCCAACCCTGGTGGGGCGTGTGGCTCGCCGGCCCGTTCCGCACCGAGGAGCCGCCGAACGAGGCGTTCGCCCAGTTCTGGGCACTGCCGGGCAGCTTCGTGGTGATCGGCGCGCTGTTCGGACTCTCGCTCGTGACCCTCGGGCGACGAGGCGCGCAAGCGCCGCTCTACGTCCCGATCGCGCTCGCGCTGTGGGGTGCTCTCTGCGTGTGGATCGTGGGTCCGAGCGGGTTCATGCTGCTGATCGTGCCGGTGGCGCTGCTGGTGGTCGCGCGGGTGCGGGCGCCCCGGCGGGATCAGGGCATGATCGACGCACCAGCGGAGGCGGATGAGCGGTGAGCGGCGCCCAGGACACGCACGACGTCAGCAGCGTCCCGCGCCGAGACCGGCGCGGGACCTTCGCCACGGATAGCGAGCGCGAACTCCTCGTAGAACTCGTCGCACGCCTGCAGCGGAGCCAGTCCGTCGAACACCTCGTCCGGTTGCCCGGGTCGGATCAGGGTGAGCGAGTCGAAGTTCTGGGCCACGATCGTGCCTGAGCTTCCGAACACGCTCCACTTCGGGAGGTCGACATCGCACTCGCGAAACACCTCGATCCGAGCGCTGACACCCTCGCCGTAGTTGAGCACGATCTCACCATGGTGCTCGACCTCGTCTGCAGGATATCGATGCATGACGGCGGTGACCGAGTGGGGTAGCCCTGCGTGCAGCAGCAGCTGATGGTCGACGAGATGCGGCGCGATGAGGTTGACCACGCCTCCTCCGCCTGCGGTGGTGTGCGCCCAGGCCGCGGGTTCGGTGCCGGCGTGCGCTCGATCGGCACCTGCCACGGTGTACTTGCCGCGGTGCATCCTGCGCTCCTCGCTGCGCCAGATCTCGCCGATTGCGCCCTCGGCGACCAACCGTCGGATGATCTGGAAGGACGGCTCCCACCGGCGATTGTGGAACACGGTGAGGATGCGGTCATGCTTCTCGGCTGCTGCGAGCATCGCCTCGGTCTCGCTCACGGTCGAGGCCATCGGCTTCTCTACCACGACGTGCTTGCCGGCGGCGAGCGCGGCAAGCGTCATCGGCGCGTGCTGATCGTGCGGTGTAGCGACGACGACGACCTGGACCGCGTCGTCGGTCACCAGCGTGCGCCAGTCGTCGTGCCCACGGGCGCCGAAGCGCTGTGCGCCGGCCGCCGTGCGCTCCGGCCGGCGCGCGTTGACGGCCACGATGTCGAAGTCCGGCGAGCGCTCCAGCGTGCCCTCCGCGTGGTAGTACCAGCCACTGTTCCCGAGGCCGATGATGCCGACGCCGATCGGTGGCGCCGTCATCGGGGCACCTCCTCCGTGCCGGTCGGCTGTTGCGCGGCCACGCCGTCACTGAGATACCACTCCACCAGCGCGGTCTGGGTCCAGCGCGGGTCGCCGGCAGCGAGCACGTCCTCGAAGACACCCCGGAGCGCCGCCGTGAAGGGCGTCCGCGCGCCGAGTTCCGCTGCGGTCTGCAGCACGTAGCCCATGTCCTTCGAGTGCAGCGCCATCGTGCCGACGGTGCCGTACCGCCGCTCGGTCATGGCCGGCAGCACACGCTCGAGCATGCCCGATCGCGAACCGGTCCAGCTGAGCGCCTCGGGAAGCAGTGCGAGATCGACGCCCGCGTGCTCGGCGAACCCGAGCGCTTCTCCGATCACACCCATGATCACGCCGTTCAGCATGTTCTGCACGAGTTTGACGTACTGCCCGTGGCCGTGCGGGCCCATGTGGAAGGAACGCACCGTGACCGCATCGAGCCAGGGCTGCGCCCGCGCGACGTCATCCTCGGCGCCGCCGAGGAACGAGACCAGGCCCTCGGGGCCGTAGGTGACCGGTGCATCGACGACGGCGACCTCTCGCTGCCGGCCCTGCTCGACGAGCGCGAGCGTACGGGCGGGCAGGTTGGTGCTCATGTCGACGCAGACCGACCCCGGCGCCATCGCGTCGAGGGCGCCACCCTGCAGCAGGACAGCATCGACGACGTCGGCGTTCGGCAGCGAGAGCACGAGCACATCGACCGACTCGGCCAGCGAGAGGACGTGATCGTGCACGTGGCCCCCCGCGGCGCCGGCGCGTTCGCGCGCGGCAGCGTCGAGGTCGTGGACGTGGACGTCCAGCCCGGCGGTCACGGCGGGGGCGACGAGGCCGCCGCCGACGTTGCCGAGGCCCACGAGGCCGTAGCGCGCGCTCATCGGCTGCCCGCCCCGCCGCCGTCGACGGCGATCGTGGTGCCGGTAATGAAGCTCGCGTCGTCGCTGGCGAGGAAGGTGATCGCCGCCGCGATCTCCTCCGGCTCCGCGAGGCGCCGCAGCAGGTTGGACCCCTCGGCGGACCGCATCCGGATCCTCGCGGCCTCCGGATCGGCATGGTCCTGCAGATGCATCTCGGTGATCGTGCCGCCCGGGGCGACCCCGACCACACGAACGCCGGCGCCCGCCAGCGCTGCGGCCATGGATCGTGTGACCGAGACCAGCGCCGCCTTCGTGGCGTCGTAGATCCATCGACCCGCGCGTGAGCGATACGCGGCCTCCGAGGAGACCGTCACCACCACGCCGCGCGCCGCGCTCAGCGCTGGCACGAGCTCGTGGACCAGCTGCGCCATGCCTCGGACATTGACGGCAAACAGCAGGTCCCAGCCCGCCAGCCCGCGCTCGAGGAACGGATTCTCCTGCGACCCGTCCACGTGCACGAGCCCGGCGCAGCCCACCACGCCGTGGACCTGCGGGTGGGCCGCGGCGATGATCGCAGTGGTCTCGGACACCGAGGCCTCGGACGCGAGGTCGAGTCCGTGTGCCGTGGCGCTGCCGCCGGCTTCCTGGATGGCAGCTGCGGCTGCCTCGGCTCCCGCACGATCACGGTCGAGAAGGACGACGTGCGCCCCCTCGCTGCCGAGCCTGCTGGCGGTGGCGCGGCCGATGCCGGAGGCGGCACCGGTGACCACCACCACGCGGTCGGTGAAGCGGCTGGGATGGCTGGGTGATGTCACTTGATTCCCGTCGTCGAGATGCCGTCCAACAGGAGTCGCTGGAAGGCGAGGAAGAAGCCGATGACCGGCAGCAGGGAGAGCAGCGACATCGCGAAGAGGCCGCCGTAGTTGGATGTGCCGGAGGCATCCACGAACAGTGCCAGGCCGATCGGCACGGTGTAGTTCGCCTGGCTCGTCAGATAGATGAGCGGGTTGAGGAAGTCGTTCCAGGACCAGATGAAGGAGAACGCTGCCGTGGTGGCCATGGCCGGCACAGCGAGCGGCACCATGATCTGAGCGAAGATCCGCGCGTGCCCGCAGCCGTCGATCCGGGCCGCCTCGGCGAGGTCCTTCGGGATCAGCCGGAAGAACTGCACGAGCAGGAACACGAAGAATGCCTCGGTGGCCAGGAACCGCGGTACCACCAGCGGCAGGAACGTGTCGACCCAGCCCAGCGAGTTGAAGAGCAGGTACTGCGGGATCAGCAGCACGTGGTACGGCAGCATGATCGTGCCGATCATGAGCGCGAACCATACCCGGCGCCCGCGGAACGGCAGCCGGGCGAAGGCGTAGGCGGCCAGCGAGCAGGACACCACGTTGCCCACCACCGCGAGCACCGAGATGATCAGCGAGTTCGCGAAGAACGTGCCAAAGCTCGTCTGGGCGACGCTCGTCCACCCGTTGACGAAGTTCTCCAGCGTCGGGTTCGAGACCCACAGGCTGTCATCGATCAGGACCTCGTCGGAGGGCCGGAAGGCGGACGCGGTCATCCAGAGCAGCGGGTAGGACATCACGAAGGCGGCTGACACCAGTCCGACGTGGATCAGGGTGCGCTGGGCAGCATGGCCCACGGGCCGGCGCGGCCGGCGGCTGACGACGACGGTGCTCACTTCTCCCCATCTCCGTAGTGGACCCAGAACCGGCCGCTGGCGAACACCGCCGCGGTCACCGCTGCGATCGCCACGAGCAGCACCCACGCCATCGCGGAGGCGTACCCGAAGCGCAACTCGGTGAAGGCCCGTTGGTAGAGCAGCAGCGTGTAGAAGAGCGTCGAGCCCGCAGGCCCGCCGGTGCCGCCGCTGACGACATAGACCTGTGTGAAGGCCTGGAAGCCGCCGATCGTGGCGAGGATGCCGTTGAAGAGCACGACCGGAGAGATCGACGGCAAGGTGATGTACCAGTAGCGTGCCCGGCGGCCGGCGCCGTCCAGGGCTGCGGCCTCGTAGAGCTCGACCGGCACCTGCCGCAACCCCGCGAGAAAGATGATCATCGGTGAGCCGAAGGTCCACACGTTGAGCACCATGATGGTGATGAGTGCCGTGTCGGGGTTGCCGATCCAGCTGCGTCCGTCGATGCCGAACACCGACAGCACTCCGTTGATGAGTCCCGACTCACCCCACACGAACCGCCACAGCACGGCGATCGCCACGCTGCCGCCCAGCAGCGACGGGATGTAGAAGATCGTCCGGTAGAGCCCCAGCGCCCGGATCCCCTTGTTGAGCAGGGTCGCCACGGTGAGTGCGAACGCGAGCATCACCGGGACCGAGATGAGCACATACAGCAGCGTCACCCGGACCGATCCCCAGTACGCGGGGTCGACGGTGAACATGATGCGGTAGTTCTCCAGCCCGACCCACTCCATCCTGCTGAAGGAGCCGGAGAAATTGGTGAACGACAGCACCAGCGACGCGAGCATCGGCAGCGCCGTCACGCCGAAGAATCCCGCGAGCCAGGGCGACAGAAACAGGTACCCCGCGAGCGTGGTGCGCGCGGACTCGTTCCAGCCGCCAGTCCCGGGCAGTCGCCCCGGCCTGCGCCCTGGTGGAGACGTTGCTGAGCGGTGCGTGCTCTGGCGGACATCTCTGGCCGTCACAGCCATGTGAACCCCTTCCTCGGTGGGGGGGGGGGGGGGGGGGGCGGCCCCCCCCCCCCACGGAGGGGCAACCCGGC
>NZ_JBMDXJ010000062.1:0-4487 GCF_048594945.1 Pseudactinotalea sp.
ACGAGGTTGTACACGTTGTTCGACCAGTTCTGGATCGTCGTGTAACGCACGCGGGCGTTCTTCTTGACGACGATCTCCACCACGGCCGAGTGCAGTGAGTCACTGGAGTAGATCGGCGCGGTGCAGCCCTCGACGTAGTGCACGTACGAGCCCTCGTCGGCGATGATCAGGGTCCGCTCGAACTGGCCCATGTTCTCGGTGTTGATGCGGAAGTACGCCTGCAGCGGGATCTCCACGTGGACACCCGGCGGCACGTACACGAACGACCCGCCCGACCACACCGCGGTGTTGAGCGAGGCGAACTTGTTGTCGCCGCCCGGGATCACGGTGCCGAAGTACTCCTCGAAGATCTCCGGGTGCTCACGCAGCCCGGTGTCGGTGTCCACGAAGATGACACCCTGCTTCTCTAGCTCCTCGTTGATCTGGTGGTAGACCACCTCGGACTCGTACTGGGCGGCGACACCGGCCACGAGGCGCTGCTTCTCCGCCTCCGGGATCCCGAGCTTGTCGTAGGTGTTCTTGATGTCCTCGGGCAGGTCCTCCCAGCTGGTGGCCTGCTTCTCCGTGGTGCGCACGAAGTACTTGATGTTGTCGAAGTCGATCCCGGACAGGTCGGCGCCCCAGCTCGGCATCGGCTTGCGGTCGAACATCTTCAGCGCCTTGAGCCGCTGGTTGAGCATCCACTCCGACTCGCTCTTGAGCGCGGAGATGTTGCGCACGACGTCCTCGGACAACCCGCGCTGTGCGGACGCGCCGAAGGTGTCGGGGTCGTGCCAGCCGAAGTTGTAGTTGCCGATCGACGCGATCGTCTCTTCCTGGGACATCGGCGCCGTGGTGGGCTCTGCCGTCATGAGCCTTCCTTCCGAATCGGGATCTTCACGGGAATGTGCGTGGTGCAGACGTGCTCGCCGCCGGCCAGGGTGGCCAGTCGTTGCACGTGCACACCGAGGAGCTCGGAGAACGCACGGGTCTCCGCCTCGCACAGCTGGTGGTGGGCCTCTGCGACGTGCAGCACCGGGCAGTGGCCCTGGCAGACCTGCACGGCGATGCCGCCGGGTACCGGGCGCGCGGTGGCAGCGTAGCCATCGGCGGCAAGCAGGTGCGCCAACGTCTCGGCCCTCGTGGTGAGGTCGTCGCCGGCCTCGGCCATCGCCTCGGAGTAGCGGGCGATCATCTCGTCGGAGCGCGCCTCGGCGAACCGGGCGATGCCCTCGTCGCCGAGCTGCTCCTTGATCTGGGTCAGCGCTGCCAGCGCGGCCTGCGCGTAGGCGGTGCCGAGCTGGGCGTGCGCCGACGCCGCGCCGACGTACTTGCGTGCCGGCCTGCCGCGCCCACGCTTGGCCACCGGGACGTCGTCGCGCGCCTCGACCTGGCCCTCACTCTCGAGCGTGGTCAGGTGGCGCCGGACCGCGGCGGACGTCAGGTCGAGCCGGCGGGCCAGCTCGGCGGCGCTGATCGGTCCGAGCTCCACGATCAGGCGCAGCACGCGGTCGCGTGTGGTGGCCTCATCGGCGGCGATCTCGTCGATCTCAGCGGCGGTGGGGGTCGTCATCGCTCCTCCTCTCGCCTCGACACACGGGCACCTCACGACGCCCGGTAATTACACAACATTCTCCGTTGCCAAATTGCTTCCCGCAAGCAAGGACGGCCTAAGTGGCGCACGTCACGCGGACCGGCGCGCGGCGTTCCGACCCGTCCCGGCGGGGCTACCGTAGAGGCGTGCCCGCAGCCGTCGATACCCGCTCATCCACACCACCTCCCTCACGCCTGACCGACGCCCGGGTACGGCGCTGGACCTCCGCCGTCGTGCTGGCCAACCTCGTGGGACAGATCCTGATCGTGGTGACGGGCGGCGCGGTACGCCTGACCGGTTCCGGCCTCGGCTGCTCCACCTGGCCGCAGTGCGAGCCCGGCAGTTTCACGCCGGTGTTCCACGACGAGATGGAGTTCTACGTCTTCGTGGAGTACGGCAACCGGATGGTCGGCGTGCTGCTCGGCATGATCGGGATCGCGCTCGCGATCCTCATGACGCTCGCGGTCGGTCAGCTCGGCCGCGCAATCCGCCTGCGCACCATGGCCTACACGGTGATCGGTGTCGTTGTGCTGCAGGGCATCATCGGCGGGATCTCCGTGTGGATGCAGTTGCACCCGGCGATCGTGGGCTCGCACTTCCTCATCTCGGGGTGCCTGCTGGTGCTGTCGACCGTGCTCGCGGTGCGCTGGTTCGAGCCCGACTCCCCCGCAGTGCGGCTCGGCTCACCCGTGCTTCGTGGTCTGGCATGGACGACGGCGGGGCTCGCCGCCCTCGTCGTCGTCCTCGGTGTGGTGGTCACCGGGGCAGGACCCCACTCGGGAGACGACGAGGTCGGCTACCGGTTCGCGGTCGACCCCTACCTCATGGCACGCGTCCACGCCGCCGCGGTCTGGGTGTTCATGGTGGCGCTGATCGCGACGATCGTCGCGGTCCTCCGTGCGCGTCCGCCGCTGCCCCAGGCCCGCCGGTGGGCGCTGGTCCTTCTCGCAGTCACGCTCGCGCAGGGCGTGATCGGATACGTGCAGTTCTTCACGGGCCTCCCCGAGCTCCTCGTCGGAGCGCACATGCTCGGCGCCGCGCTGCTGATCGTGGCGACCACCCGCACGGTGCTGACGATCTACCCGCGCGGAACGACTCAGTCGAGTACCGCAGCGACCGCCTCGATCTCCACCAGCTGATCGGTGTAGCCGAGCACGGTGACACCCAGCAGTGTGCTCGGCACGTCGTGGTCACCGAATGCCGCGTGCACCACGTCCCAGGCAGCGACCAGGTCGGCCTGCTGTGCGGAGGCGACGAGCACCCTCGTGCTGATGACGTCCGCGATGTCCGCGCCGGCAGCCGCGAGCGCCGTCGTCATGTTCTCGATGCAGGCTGCCGCCTGTCCCGCGTAGTCACCGATCGCGACGGTCGCACCCTCCGCATCGAGCGGGCAGGCACCGGCCAGGAAGATCAGCCGTGCCTCGCTCGGGGCCGTGGCGGCATACGCGTACTGGGCGACGTCGGACAGCTCCGACGACCTGATCAGCTCGACCGCGCGTGGCATCAGCGCACCCAGGCCGCGTCAGCGGGACGCAGTCCGGTCCAGTCCCCTGCCCGGGCGGCGTGGGCCGCCAGGACGCCGACGACGGCGCTCGGGTTGTGCAGCGCGCCTGTCTGCACGAGGCGGACCGCTTCCTCGAGCGGCACCCACATGGTCGGCATACCCAGTTCCTCCTCGCCCCGCTGGTAGCGGTCGTCCTCGGGAATCTCGTCGAGGTCGCGTGCGAGGAACACGCGCAGGCCCTCGTCGGAGCCGCCGGGGCTCGTGTAGTAGTCGGCGAGGGTGTGCCAGCTCGCCGCGGTCAGGTCGGCCTCTTCGGCGAGCTCGCGCTGTGCCGCGCCGAGCAGCGGCTCACCCGGCACGTCGAGCAGCCCCGCAGGCACCTCCCACAGGTAGGCCCGCACCGGGTGCCGGTACTGCCGGATCAGCAGCACCCGCTCCTGCTCGTCCAGCGCGACGATCGCCACGGCCCCCGGGTGCTTGAGGAACTCCCGCGTGACGGTGCCGCCGTCCCCGAGATCGACATCCTCCGTCACCAGGTCGAACACGCGGCCCGCGTGCAGCACATCGGATGTGCTCACCGGGAGCGTGGCCGGCTCGTCGTGAATGTGCTCCACGGTCGACTCAGCCATCGGCGCGCTCCTGCGTCCGCGGTGGCACCTCGAGCAGCCGCGACTCACGCTGCCGGTCCAGCGCTGCCTGCACCAGCCCACGGAACAGCGGGTGCGCACGCGTGGGGCGGGACTTGAACTCCGGGTGTGCCTGCGTGGACACGTAGTACGGGTGCTGCTCGCGGTCGAGCTCCACGAACTCCACCAGCGAGGAGTCAGGCGATCGCCCGGAGATCTTCAGGCCTGCGGCCTCGAGGTCGTCGCGGTAGGAGTTGTTGACCTCGTACCGGTGCCGATGCCGCTCGCTCGCCTTCTCGGAGCCGTACACCTCCGCCACCAGCGAACCGGGCTCGAGCACCGCCTCGTAGCGGCCGAGGCGCATCGTGCCGCCCATGTCCCCCTCGCCGCCGACGATCGCGAGCTGCTCGGCCATCGTGGCCACCAGCGGGTCAGGCGTCTCCGGGTCGAACTCGGTCGAGGACGCCTTCTCCAGGCCCAGCACGTGGCGCGCGAACTCGATCACCATGCACTGCAGGCCGAGGCAGATGCCGAGCGTCGGCACCTGGTTCTCTCGCGCCCAGCGCAGTGCGCCGAGCTTGCCCTCGATGCCCCGGACGCCGAACCCACCCGGCACCAGCACGCCGTCGACATCGGCGAGCGCCTTGCGCGCTCCCGCCTCGGTCTCGCAGTCGTCGGAGGGCACCCAGCGGATGTTCACCTTGGTGTTGGTCGCGAAGCCGCCGGCGCGCAACGCCTCGGTGACGGACAGGTAGGCGTCCGGCAGGTCGATGTACTTGCCCAC
>NZ_JBMDXJ010000063.1:0-3806 GCF_048594945.1 Pseudactinotalea sp.
GTCAACGACACCCGCGGCCACGCTGCGGGGGATCAGGCCCTGGTCGCGGTTGCCGAAGCGCTGCGCTCGACCGCGACGTCCAGCACCGTCATCGCCCGCAGCGGCGGGGAGGAGTTCCTCTTCGCCGACATCGTGGCATCCGAAGACGCCGCCCTGCGCTACGAGCAGGTGTGCGCAGCCATCGCAGGGCTGCCCTGCGAAATCACCGGGAGCATCGGTACCGCGCTGGTAGAGGTGAGCCTGGTGAGCGAGGACTCGTTCGACGTGATGATGGATCAGCTCATCACCGCCGCCGACAAGGCCATGTACGACGCCAAGCACGACGGGGGCAACCAATGCCGCCACCATGGCTCCGTCATCTGACACCCAGAGCATCATTCGAGGGCGACGATGTACGACAGCTCCCAACTCTCGCCCGAACGCCAGGCCTCTTCGAATGCGCTCTCTGTCAATGCCACTCGTGTCCGCGCGAGCAACTCCTCCGTGCCGGGGCGGCGCGGCCACACCATCGCCGCCCGCCGAGTGTGGGTGTAGGCCGCGGCGTACAGACTCGCCGCCCGGACGTGCGATCCCCGCTGGGTCTCGTAATTCGCCCGGTTCTCGATGAACATTCCTGCGGTGGTGCCGCCGGCGGCCAGATGAGCGTGCATGACGCGACGCACCCAGGGGATGCCCCGCTCGGGATCGCCATGCAGCACGGCCGCGGTCATCGGCGTCGCGGCCGTCATCCACGCTGCCACCGCGTTACCCGCTGCCACAGCATCCTCGTACAGCTGCTCAGCGTGAGCGGCGGCCTCGTCGAGGGCACCGCCCACTGCTCGGGCAGTGCAGCCGAGAACCTCTGCCAGCAAGAGCAATTGGGGATCTCCAGAGCGGGCGGCCACACTCTGCAACGCGGCGTCGACGGCGACGATGAGGTCCGCATCGGGATGGACCCATAGCCCGCTGCCCAGAGTCACCAGTGCCTCACCGACGGCGACCAGATCGCTCTCGGGCAGGGCGGGAACGCGCTCGACGGCTTCTCTGACCAGGGGTCGCACCGCTTCTACTCGACCCTGCACGGCCACCGCGGCTGCCAGCACGAGCGTGGCGCAGACCCACCCCGCCGCATCCGTTTCGTCGGCCACGTCGCGGGCGAGGCGGAGCCAGCGCTCGGCCTCGATGACTCTGGTCCGGAAATACCAGTAGAAGCCCAGAGCAGCGCACAGGCGGGCCGCCCGGGGGTCCGGTCGATCGACCAGGACATCGGACAGCGTCGCCCGGATCGTCGCGTCGTCAGAGTCGAGCGCTGCGAACCACTCGTGCTCGCCGGCCATTCCGAGCCGGGGACGGGAGGCAACGAGGTCGACCGCCCACTGGTTGCGGCGCGCCGTCGCCAGCTCGACATCGTCGCCGATCCGCAGCTGGTGTGCGGCATGTGCCCGTACCGTGGCAAGCTGACGAAAGACGCTGTTGCCCCGAGATTTACGACCGGCCACGGGTACAAGCATCGAGCAGTGCACGAGGGCGGCGAGGGCATCGCCGACTTCCTCGCCCGGCAGATCGCCGACGACGGCGGTGGCCGCGGCGGCGGAGAACTCTCCTGGGAGTACAGCGATGCGCCGGTGGACAAGTTGTCCGACCGGGTCCAGCAGGCGGTGGCTCGAGTCGATCGCCGCTCGGAGCATGTCCCGGTGCCCGGGCTTTCCGAGGGCGCCGAGGTCGGTGCGCGTCTGCGTCACGATGTCCACCAGGCTGTGGCTGCGGGCGCGCCCGGCGGCGAGTTCGATCGCCAACGGCAGACCGTCGACGGCGACACAGATCGCGACGGCTGCCGCACGCACCTCCTCGTCGAGATCCAGATTTGGGTCTACCCGGCCGAGGCGGTCCAGGAGCAGCTGCACCGCTGGCCCGTCGACGCCGCTTCCGTCAGTTGCCGGCAGAGCGAGCGGAGACACGCTCCATGTCACCTCTGCATCGATGTCCAGCGGGGTCCGGCTGGTCGTCAACACGGCACATCGTGAGGTGCCGTGCCCCAGGACCGTCGACACCAGGTGTGACACCGCTGCGACAACGTGTTCGCAGTTGTCGAGGATCAGCAGCATTCGGCGACCGCGACAGTAGTTCGCCAGATCCTCCAGCGGCGTCGAGGCGGGCACCGACACGATGCCGATCGTCGAGATCACAGTGTTCACGACAAGATCGGCGTCATCGAGCATGGACAGATCGGCGAACCACACTCCGTCCGGGAACCGGTCCGCGGCGGTGCGACCGACCTCGATGGCCAGGCGAGTCTTCCCGATCCCAGCAGCACCGGTCAGCGTCACCAACGACTCGGAGTCGAGCAGCGCGCTCAGGTGCGTGACGTCGGCGGCTCGACCGAGCAGAGGTGCCAGACTCGGCGGCAGGTGAATGTCGCGCGCCGCCGGCGTGCGGGGCGAGCTGCGAGGGGCACCGTCGAGCGCGGAGTCCTGCTGCAGGATCTTGGCGTGCAGCGTCCGCAATTCGCTCCCGGGCTCACTGCCGAGCTCGTCGATCAGCGCCGACCGGGCGCGCTGGAACGCCGCGAGCGCTTCGTCCGGCCGAGCGCTGCGATAGAGCGCGAGCATCTGCTGCGCGCGCAGACGCTCCCGGAATGGCGCGTCGGCGATCAACGGCTCGAGATCAGCCAGTGCCTGCTCGACGCGCCCGACCGCGATGAGGGCGTCGATACGGGCTTCGCAGGTGTGCCTGCGCAATTCGTCGAGGCGCGCAACCGCGGGTTGCGCCCACGGTTGCTCACCCAGCGATCCGTAAGGCTGCCCACGCCACAGTTCAAGGGCCTCATCGGCCCGCATGATCGCGTTGTCGGCCTTGCCCACCGCTAGCAGATCATCGACGTCGCGGCTCAGTCGCGCGAACGCCACGGAATCGACAGCGTGGCCGTCGGCCACCAGACGGTACCCGTTGTTCTCGTTGAGGAGAACGGTCGGGGGCTGACGCTGCGCGCGGTGTGGTTCGAGGAGTTGGCGCAGCCTCCACACGTGGGACTCCAACGTCGACACCGACGCCTCGGTCGCATCACGGCCCCATGTCGCATCGAGCAGCGCCTCCACCGACACCCGGCGGTTGGCGTGGATGACGAGCATCGCCAGGATCGTGGCTGCGCGCGCCCCGGCCACCGGGCGTTCGACCCCGTCCACGGTCACCGTCAGCGCGCCGAGGTCACGCACTCGCATAGGTCGAACTTAGCTCGCGGAACACCCAGTGGAGCGCCGTTGGAGCGATGTTGGAGCGGAGTCAGCGACTGTGATGGCGAGCCACCCACAACCGGTGGGCAACTGAAGAAAGCGAGCCATCATGCCCGTCTACCAATGCGTCACCTCCGGCATCGACCTGACCGAGGAGCAGCGCGACCGGATCGCGACCGGGATCACCACGATCCACCACGACGAGACCAACGCACCCGAACCCTTCATTCGCGTCGTGTTCACACCCCTGCCGCTCGGTCTCATGTACACCGCGGGCAAGGTCGAGCCGTCGATCATCATCAACGGCGGAATCCGTTACGGCCGTGGCGAAGTAATCCGACGAGCAATCATGGAGAAGCTGCACCGGCTGGCCGTCGAGGTCACCGGCAGCCCCGAGGACCACGTCCTGATCGTCGTTTCCGACACCCCCAACGGCTGGGCCATGGAGGCGGGCATCATGATGCCCGAGCCGTTCCCGGAGGCCGAGGCCGCATGGTTCCAGGCGCTGGCGGACAAATTGCCCGCGCGCTTCGCCGCGGCCAGCGCGGGCTGACGGCACGGCGATGACGGTGACTCCCCTCGTCACTGCGATGATCG
>NZ_JBMDXJ010000064.1:0-3031 GCF_048594945.1 Pseudactinotalea sp.
GCCTCGAGGAACGGCTGGCTCTCGATGTCGCCGACCGTGCCACCGATCTCGGTGATGATCACGTCGGGTGCCTTCCCGACGGCGGGAGAAGCCTGGGCGCGCATGCGCGCCTTGATCTCGTCGGTGATGTGCGGGATGACCTGCACGGTGTCGCCGAGGTACTCGCCGCGCCGCTCCTTGGCGATCACCGAGGAGTAGACCACGCCGGTGGTCACGTTAGCGCCGGCGTCGAGGTTGACGTCGAGGAACCGCTCGTAGTGGCCGATGTCGAGGTCGGTCTCGGCGCCGTCCTCGGTGACGAACACCTCGCCGTGCTGGAACGGGTTCATCGTCCCGGGGTCGACGTTGAGGTAGGGGTCGAGCTTCTGCATCGTCACCCGCAGTCCGCGTGCACGGAGCAGGTGGCCGAGGCTCGAGGCCGTCAGGCCCTTGCCGAGAGAGGACGCCACACCACCGGTGACGAAGATGTGCCGGGGAGCGTGGCGGCCGGGACGCCGCTCAGAAGAGGTCACCACGGGCTTTCACACTAGCAGGGACCGGTAGACATCGAGGACCTGTGCCAGCGCGTCGTGCGCGCGAGGCAGCTCGACCGCACGTGCACGGGCCGCCGCGCGCAGCCCGTCGCGTACCCGCGGCTCGCGCAGCACGGTCGCGATCTGGGAGACGAGCAGGTCGGCATCGCCGTACCGCACCAGCCGCGCGGCGGGTCCGGTGACCTCCCGGGTGCCGCCCACATCGGTGGCGACGATCGGAGCGCCGGCGTGCAGCGCCTCCTGCAGCCACAGCGGCTGCCCCTCCCACTCGGCCGTGCTGACCACGACGTCGGCGGCGCGCAACAGCCCCGGCACGTCGTCGCGCTGACCGAGCAGCCGGATCGGGAGCGCCTCGTCCTCGATCGCACGCTGCAGCTCGTCGCGGCGGGGTCCGTCGCCGGCGATCAGCCACTGGACGCCCGGCACCCGGTCGGCGAGCAGCGCAGCGACGTCGAGCAGCAGATCGAGCCCCTTCTGCGGGGCCAGGCGCGCGAGCGTGACCACCAGCGGGGCGTCGCCCACACCGAGCGCGGCACGATCGAGGGCCGTGGCCTCGCGGATCGGCGCCGGGACCAGTGCGCGTTCCGCACGCTGCGCGCCCATGCCGCGGATGTGGTCGACGATGTCACCGGACACCCCGAGGACCACGGCCGCGCGGCCCGCGACCACACGCTCCAGCCCCGCCGCCACCGCCTGCACCGCGGGGCCACCCACCGGGATGTTGTGCAACGTCACCACGAGCGGCGTCGGCAGGCCGGTGAGTGCGAGCGCGCTCAGGGCGCCGGCGCGCAGGCCGTGCGCGTGCACCACCTCGGC
This sequence comes from Pseudactinotalea sp., assembly GCF_048594945.1. Lineage (NCBI taxonomy): Bacteria > Bacillati > Actinomycetota > Actinomycetes > Micrococcales > Cellulomonadaceae > Pseudactinotalea > Pseudactinotalea sp. The sequence continues at coordinate 1,350 of NZ_JBMDXJ010000064.1, forward strand.
GCGCCGACCGATGGCGCGCAGCTTGCTGACGGCCGCGGCATCCTGCGGCCGCGGTCGGTCGGAGATCTCCACGAGGCGCGAGCGCAGGCCGGGGATCCAGGGCCGTGCCACGTCGCCGGAGGCGGCGAGGATCACACGATTCTCCAGGGCCAGCCCGGCTGACAGCTCGCGAACATGACTGCGGGTGCCACCGGCGGCACTACCCGCCACCTGCAGGACGCGCAGCCCTTCTGAGTTCTTCGGCTCAGCCATGCGCACTCCTCACGCTGGCCAGGATCGCACGGTCGAAGGTACGGATGCCGATGAACGTGGCGAGTGTCACCACCACGGCGCCCAACAGCGCCGCCATCACGGCGATCAGGAGCGAGCCCTGGCCGAGGTCGAGCACCGCGTTGACGCCCAGTCTGCCGACCACTCCCCCGATCGCCGCGCTTCCCGCACCCACGGCGAGGCTCCGCACCAGCCCGCGCAGGAACCCTGCGGGCATGATGCGCCGGAGCACGAGCAGCACCACCAGCCCGCCGAGCGACATCCCGATCGTGTGTGCGACACCGAGCGCAGTCAGCGTGCTCACGCCATCGCCGCCACCCGGCGCGAGTGCACGGACTGCCACGAAGGCCGCTGCCGCCGTCACCAACCAGGCCGACGCCGTGGCCACCACGGTCGCGCGGCTGCGGTCGAGCGCCAGCAGCATCCGGCCGGCGTGCAGCAGCAGGCCGAGGCCCACGACACCAGGTGCCATCCAGGTCAGCGCCTCGGTCATTCCCGGGACCGGATCGCTGCTCTCGCCTGCTGAGAGCGCACCGAACGCGGCGTGCGCGGCCGGTGCGACCGCCGCGAGCAGCCCGGCGCCGAACAGACCCGCGGCGAGCACGGTCCGTGTGGACCGCTCGGCGAGACGTGCCAGACCAGCCCCCACACCGCCGTCGGACAGCTCCGCCAGCCGCGGCTGGAACACGGTGACGAGCGGCACAGCGAGTACGGCGTACGGGAGCATGTAAACGGCCTGTGTGTACTGGAACACGACAAAGGTTCCCGAGGTGCCGCCGGATCGGGCCAGCACGAGCATGACCACCGCGGCGATCTGCTGGGCGAGGACACCGCCGAGACCGGCGGCCGCGAGGCTGCGGAGCCGGCGCGCCACCCCGGGTGGGAACGACAGTCGCGGCCGCAGGCGGACGCCGGCGCGACGTACCGGCGCCAGCATCGGCAGGCTCAGCGCCGCCACGCCCGCGGTCGTGCCCCACGCGAGCACGGGGAGGGCGACGTCGGGCAGCGCCCCTGGATCCTCCTGAAGCCCCTGGGCCAGCTGCCCGAACGCCAGGTAGCTGACGATGACCACGAGGGTCGAGGCGATCGGCGCGATCGCCGGCGCGAGGAACCTGCGATGTGCCTGCAGCACACCCGTCAGCACCACCCCCACCCCGTAGAGCGGGATCTGCGGGGAGAACACGATGAGAAAGTAGGCGGTGGCCTCGACCGCCGCGTCGTCAGCACCACCGGGCAACGGCAGGAGCGAGGCGATCGGGCGCGCCAAGAGCGCCACGAGGATCCCCAGCGGGATGAGCACCACCAGTGCCCACGTCAGCAGCGCCGAGGCCACCTCATCGACCTGGCCGCGCAACTTCTTCGCGATCGGCGCCGCGAGCAGCGGCACGACCACGCCGGCCAGCGCCCCGCCT
>NZ_JBMDXJ010000065.1:0-6369 GCF_048594945.1 Pseudactinotalea sp.
GACCTGGTCTACCTGCGGGAGGGCACCGACCGCGTGCTGTCGATGTGGATCCCGCTCGGCGATTGCCCCACCACCCTCGGAGGCCTGACGTACCTCGAGGGCACCCATCACACGGTCATGGCACAGGAGCGGGAGGGCACGCTGAAACGGCCCGCGGCCTCCATCACCGCCGACCTGCCCGCACTCGCGCAGGAGCACGACGCCCGCTGGCTCGTCACCGATTACCGCGCCGGGGACGTCATGGTCCACTCGGCCCATCTCATCCATGCCGCGCTGGACAACGTCGCCGACGAGGGCCGGATGCGACTGTCGACCGACATCCGCTATCAGCGCCTGCATGAACCCATCGACTGGCGGTGGCAAGAGCACTGGCACGATCGCGACGGGCTGTGACGGCCTCGGCGAGCCCGACGGCGCTGACTCACTTCACCGTGAACGTCGCCTCGGTCTCGGCGATCGTCGCCGGATCTTCCCCGCCACCGAGGAGCATGACGACGGCCCGGTAGGTGCCTGCCTTGGCCACGGCCTGGTCGGGACAGCCGGAAGCGCTGCGGCTTCCGTTCCATCGGAACGAGGCGCTGTCCTCGCCGTCGATGTCGAGCAGCACGCGTCGCTCACCCGCGTTCGAGCAGTGCTGCGAGGTCCACACCTGGTCGTCGCCGGAGTAGATCACGAGCTGGATCCGCGACCCGACGTCCGCCAGGCACGGCACCTGGCCGGTGTTGGTGACGGTGACCGGAATCGCCGTCGCGGCGCCCTCCTTCACGCTGTTCGGCATGTCGAGCGTGAGCTCGATCGCTGCTGGCCGACAGTCGACCGGGTTGGCCAGCTCTTCCTCTGTGGGAGGTCCGGTGGGTGCGTCGTCGGGATCTGGCGGGACCACCGGGGTATCGCTGATCGGCCGAGGCAGCATGTCGTCGGCTGCCGCGAGGGCGTTGACACCGGCCCGCACACCCACGACGATCCCGGCCACGAGGACGAGCAGGATCGTGAGCACGGTCAGACGGCGACGGCGGAATCTTGCCTTGTCCTGCTGGGTGGCCGTACCGGAGCCTTGCGGTGTGCGGGGTCCTCGGCGCGCCTGCGATCGGGCGCCGGCAGCATTCCGGGCGGTGCTGGTGGCCTTGGCGGCGCCGCTCGCACCGCGTGGGCCCGCCGCCGAGGCCCCCGATTTCCCGGCGGCAGGGCGCGGCTTGCCGCGTGCCTGGCTCGCGCCGGGGCGCGCCTTGGCCCGCTGCGACGTCCCGCGCTGAGGGGAGGAGCCACCCTTCGGCGGGGTCGTGGTGCTCCTCATGTCGGCGACGGTAACCCAGCGGGGCGCCGGAAGCCGGCAGACATTCCGTCCGGGTCGCAGCTGGGCAACCGCGAGCGCATGGTGGGGAACACTGTGTGCGTGACCACGACAGCCGCAGAGCCCCGGCAGCTGTGGCCGCTCGTGCTCGCCTGGTACGACGAGCACCGCCGCGACCTGCCGTGGCGCGAGCGGGGCACCTCCGCCTGGGCGGTCCTGGTCTCGGAGGTCATGCTGCAGCAGACCCCGGTGGTACGGGTGGAGCCGGTGTGGCGGGCGTGGATGTCGCGATGGCCGGAACCGGCTGCGCTCGCAGCCGCATCACCGGCGCAGGTGCTGCGAGCGTGGGATCGGCTCGGCTACCCGCGCCGGGCGGTACGTCTGCGCGAAGCCGCCGCAGCGATCCGTGACCGGCACGGCGGCGTGGTTCCCCGGGAGCGTGAGGACCTGCTCGCGCTTCCCGGGATCGGTGGTTACACCGCTGCTGCGGTGCGGGCCTTCGCCTACGGCGAGCGCGACGTGGTCCTCGACACCAACGTGCGGCGCGTGCTGGCCCGCGCACTCGACGGCATCGCCCTTCCCGCTCCCTCACTCACCCGTGGCGAGGAGCACCGGGCGGCCGACGTGTTGCCGCCCGATGCCGCAACCAGTGCACGCTGGAACATCGGGCTGATGGAGCTCGGTGCGCTCGTGTGCACCGCACGCGCACCGCGCTGCGATGCCTGCCCGCTCGCGGCCGCGTGCCGGTGGCGAACCGTCGGCCAGCCCGGCGATGCCCATGCGCACCGCCGCCGCACCCAGGCCTGGGCCGGAACCGATCGACAGGCCAGGGGACGATTGATGGCGGCCCTGCGGGACGCCGTCGAGCCTCTGGACGAGACCGAGCTGCCCCGATGGGGCGACGAGGCGCAGCGGGCACGGGCACTCGCCGGACTGGTGGCCGACGGGCTCGTCGAACTCACACCGCCGGCTCGATACCGGCTTCCGGAGTGACCGGCTCAGGCTCCGGCTCCGGCTCCGGCTCGGGCTCGGGCTCGGGAAGCCGCTTGATCGCAAACGCCGGCAGCGCCGCCACGACCACCCCGATGACGGTGAGCGCGACGAGCAGGCGGTAGTCGACGACCGCGACAACCGCCGCCCCGATGAGCGTCAGCACGGCCTGCGGCGTGTTGATCGCGAGCATCGATGCGGCCGAGGTGCGACCCTGCATCCGCGGCGTGGTGAGCCGCTGCCGGATCGTCACGAACGCGACGACACTCCAGGTGACGCCGAGTCCGACCACCGCCATCCCGATGCTCACGAGCAGCACGCTGGGGGTGAGGAATGCCGCCCCGCCGACGGCCAGCAGCGCCAGCCCGAGTGCGAACACGCGGGGCTCGCCCCATCGAGCGATCACGCTGGCGGCCGTGACTCCGCCCACCACCGAGCCGATGCCCTGCACGCTGACCAGGACGCCGAGCGACGCTGCGGCCAAGCCGAGCCCCTGCTCGATCACGGGGAACGTGGCGATGTTGAGCAGCCCGGTGGCGGCGAACGCCACCCCGATCACGATCGTGGTGCGGGCGAGCACGGGCGTGCGGGCGATGTGGCCGAACCCGGCGAGGGCGGATCGCAGATACCCCTCGCTCTCCTCCTCCGGCTCGGGCTCGGACTCCTGCATCCGAACGCGGGTCAGCAGCAACGCCGTGAGTACGAAGCAGATCGCGGTGAGCGCGACGACCGCCTGCGGTCCCACGACCACGTACAACGCGGTCCCCAGCAGCGGCGAGACGAGTCGCAGCGCCTGGTCGATCGTCGACAGCAGGCCGTTGCCGGAGGCCAGGTGAGCGTCGGGCAGCATGTCGCGGAGCAGCGCGGACTGCGCTGCGCCGGTCAGCGTGCCGAGGGCTCCGTAGGCGAAGATCACCACGTAGAGCAACCAGAACCGGTCCGCCGTCAGCAGGAACAGCAGGCAGACCATGCCGGCGCCCACGAGGTTGCCGATGATCATCAGCCTCCGCCGCGAGGTGCGGTCGACCAGGTGTCCCATCACCGGCGCGAGCAGCGTGGCCAGGCCGAGCACGGCGAACACGACGCCGGCTGCGGCATCCGAGCCGGTGAGGTCCTTGGCCCAGACTGCGGCCATCAGGTACAGCGCGCTGTCACCGATGTTCGTGGTCAGCCAGGCTGCGGTGAGGCGCCGGAAGGGCTGGTGCTCCCAGGCTGCTGGTCGACGGCGGAGCGCCGCTGCGATGGTCATCGTTCGTCACCTTCGTGCGTGAGGGGCTCGGGGTTCGCGACCGCGAACAGGTGCGCACGACGTGAGCCTTCCGGGCGTTTGGTCGGGTCAGCCTCGCGGCCGGCGTACCACTCGTGCGCCACGGTCTGCAGGTGCTTGCTGAGCTCGGCCAGTTCCTCGGCGGTGGCCCAGAAGGTGCTGGAGGTGATCGTGGCCGCCTGCGCCCACTCCTCCGGCTCGTTGGTATAGGTGGCGAGGTAGTTGCGCACACGCTCGGCCTGGCGCAGCACCTGCATGCTCGCGAGCTCGGCGACCGCCCGGTGCGAGCCGACCTCCTGGCTCGGACGCACGTCCATGCCGCCGCGCATCGCGGACCGCCACGGGCGTTCGCGGCCCCGACGCGGAGCTGGCTCGATGAAGCCGTACTTCGCCAGTGAGTGCAGATGGAACGAGCACGAGGCGACCGACTCCCCCACCGCCTCGGCGCACTGGGTGGCAGTGGCGTCCTCGACGGACTCGAGGTGGTCGAGCAACGCCAGCCGCACGGGGTGGGCGAGCGCTCGAATGCGTTCGGGATTGCTGATCGAGGTGAGGTCCTGCTCTGCGTCCATGACACCGACAGTAGATCATCAAGACTTCTTTATCAAGCCTCCTTGATCAAGACTCCTTGACCATCTGTGTTAGCCACTCTCCCCCTGGCCGGGAAAGCGTTTCCGGGCGATCCGCGGTCGCACGGTGGCAGCGAATCGCCCGAGAACGCTTGCCGCTAGGGTTCACGCCGTGGAGACCGTGCCCGCAGACGTGCTGATCGCCCGGGCGGTACGCGCCCATACGCGCGCGCTCGTGACGCTCGCGGTCGCATGCCTCGCGCTCGCCGGCATCGGCACCGCAGCGCTCTCGCTCGCCGGCGAGGACCTGCGCACGCCACCGATCACGGCCGGCCTCTCACTGCTCGCGGTCGGGCAGGCGTGCGCGCTAGTGGCCGCGGCGATCGCCGGCATCGGGTTGATACGCGTGCTGCGCCAGGTCGGCGAGCCAGGCAGCGACGACTCGGCCGCCGCCGCCCGCTCGAACGTGCCGCGCGAGGCCGTCCGCGCCACCGCCGCACGCTTCGCGATCCTCATGCGCGTGGTGGTCGGCGCATGCGTGCTGGTGATCAGTGTGTGGGCGCTCGCCAACACGGCCGGGATCGTCGGCGCCGTGGTCGGCGCACTGGTGACGCTCCAGCTCGTCGTCGCCCTCGCACTCCTCCGCGTCCACCTCCTCCGCTCCCTCTGACCACCCCGGCACTCGGAGCTTTCAACGCTCTTCCGGCACCACGGAGCTTTCAACGCTGTTTCGGCGCTACGCAGGTTTCAACGCTCTTTCGGCGTCCTGCCGCCGCGTCGGGACCGCCGCCGAAAGTGCGTTGAAACCGCTGCCGTGCCGGAAGAGCGTTGAAAGTTCCGTGGCGCCGGATTCGCGTTGAAACCGGTGAGGGTCAGTCAGGCGGCGCGGTCAAGGAGGTGGCGGGCGGTGGTCTCGTCGATGATGAGGTCGGTCGCCACCCGGGCGCGGAGGGCGCCCAGCAGCGCGGGGACCTTCGCCTCCCCCACGACGACGCACATCCGCCGGGCGACCCGGCGCAGCTCGCGTGGACTCGGGCCGGTGGCGCGGCTGTTGATCTCGATGTCGCGGTAGCTGCCGTCCTCGCGATGGAACACGGTGCAGACATCGCCGATCACGCCGTCGGCATCGAGGGCGGCCAGGTCCTGGTCGGTGAGGTAGCCGGCCGAGTACACGTGGGAGGGGACCTCCGCGGTCAGCGAGCCGACGCCGAACAGCGCGATGTCGACCCGACGCTGCAGGTCGAGGACGCGTTGCACGCTGCGCTCGCGCCACATCAGAGTCTTGGTCTCGGGGTGATCGAAGAACGCCGGGACCGGGAAGTGCTGACTTGTGGCATCGAAGCTGTCGGCGATCGCACCGATGAGATCGCTGGCGTAGGTGAGGCCACTCGCATAGGTGTTGGCAGCACCGTTGAGTTGCACCACCGTGGAACCGGTGGTCGGCATCCGGCGCAGGTGTCCGGCGATCGCGGAGACCGTGGTGCCCCACGCCACACCGAGCACCATGTGGGAGCCGAACCACTGCCCGAGCAGGTTGGCTGCCACCGCGGCGACCTGGTCGAGCCGCTGCAGCTCGGTCGAGCGCGGCCGCACCGGCACCACGTGTGCGCGGATCCCGAACGTCGCGGCCAGGCGGTGCCCGAGGTTCTGGCCGGCACGGCTCGGGGGCTGCTCGACCGCGATCCGCACCAGCCCCACCTCGCGAGCGTGTGCGATCAGCCGCGACACGGTGGAACGGGACACCTGCAAGGTCCTGGCGATGACATCCATCGTCTGGTTCTGCAGGTAGTACATGGTGGCGGCGCGATACGCGTCCTCGTCCTGCACGGTTCACAGACTCCCATCTCGCCCTCGGCGTGCTGCACATATGTGCAGGATGCTTGCGCGTTTGTGCGAGAGCCGCAAGTGTGTGACCGTGCGGCGTCGCAGCCGCACCCGGGACGTACTCCCGGACACGACCAGCAACGGAAGTGGTGGCACCGTGACCGCACCGGCACTGACCGCACAGGACCGCACCGACGCACTGGCAGCGATGAGCGATGACGCCGGACTCGACGTCCTTGTCATCGGAGGTGGCGTCACCGGCGCCGGGATTGCGCTCGACGCCGCGACCCGAGGCCTGCGCACCGGCATCGTGGAGGCGCAGGACTGGGCCAGTGGCACCTCCTCCCGCTCGTCCAAGCTCGTGCACGGCGGCCTCCGGTATCTGCAGATGCTCGACTTCCACCTGGTGCACGAGGCGCTCAACGAGC
>NZ_JBMDXJ010000066.1:0-5225 GCF_048594945.1 Pseudactinotalea sp.
TGCTCACGCAGCGCTCGGATGAGAGAGATGTCGCGGCTGGGGTCGCCCCAGGCGTGCAGCTTGATGGCGTGGAAACCTAGGTCAAGGCACTGATCGGCCACGTGCAGGTACTCGTCGATCGACTCGTAGGTGACCGTCGAGGCGTAGGCGGGCAAGCGGGTGCGGGAGTACCCCATCACCATCCACGAAGGCAGCGATGATGCCCTGCCGGCCAGATCCCAGAGCGCGATGTCAAGCACGCCGAAGAGGTAGAGCGGGAGCTCCTCGAGCCTGTCGAGCTCCCAGATGCGGTGCCACCACCACTCTCTCGCCAGCGGATCGCCTCCGACGAGCTCGTCGCGGAGCAGTCGTTCCACGAAGCTCCGCAGGAGCGGGTAGGTGCCCGGCCGAGCAGCCAGTGCGACGCCATCGACATCCGCGTCCGTGCGGATTCGCAGGACGCACCCTGTGAATTCGTGTCGCGAACCAGGAAGGCCATCACGCCACCTGTATGGATGCTGGGGAGCAGCGATGGGAACGGGAAACACGTCGACGTGTGTGATGCGCATCTTCTGTCCTTGTCCGAGATTGATATCATGTCATATGTCTTCTGTTTGAACGTGATTGACCGGGAGCCCGCAGGGCGACGAGCGCGTCGGCGCGCCACAGAGAAGGAGAGCGTGTGCCTGTGCCTGCTGGAAGACTCTTCGATCCTCTTGAGGCTGTGCAGAGGCACCGGACCCGCTTCTTGACACCGCCGTCGATGGTCCCCGCCGGCGTCGATGACGTGTCTGGTGGCGGCCGTTGGCGAATCTGGCAGCACGCGGGCACGAAGACCGACGCGCCCATCTTCGGGAATGGCGACATGCTGGCCGCGTTCGCGGGGCCATGTGAGTTCCCCCAGTTCTGGGTGACAACGAACGATTTCTGGCAGATGTCGAGCAACCCCAACTGGGAGTTCTTCCATGACAACTCGGTTGCGAAGCACGACCCTGCGGTAGGGCTGGGCAGCCCGCGCCCGCTCGGTCGCGTGGTGTTCGACGTGCCGGCGCTCACGGGGGCTACTTACGAGGCGTGGCAGGAGTTCGCCAACGCCACCACACGCGCGCGCTACACCACAGCTGATGGTGCACACATCGGTCTGGTCAGCTGGGTGGCGGCGCAGGAGAACGTCCTCGTCGTGGAGTTCACCGCTGATCGAGACACGAGCGTGAGCGTGGACTTCCATTTTCCGGACGAGCTCGGCAAGGGCTGCGATGCCGGCGTGGACGTCGAGGGCCTGGGCGAGGGCGACGAGTCGCTCACGGGTACGTTCGTCGGTCTCGTAGGCGGCAAGCCGGTGCAGCTCAAGAGCCGACGTGGCGGAATCGTGTACGGCAGCCGCACCTTCTCGGACGGTGTCGACGTGCCGACCGCAGTCGGATTCGGAGGCCGGTTCGTCGGCGAGGACGGTCTCGAGACCACCATTCGCGCGGGGGAGACTCTTCGCTTCGTGCTACCGCTGCGCTCGTGGGCGAAGGTGAGCCGCCCGATGGAGTACGCCCGCTCACGAGCGGCCTGGATCACCGAGTCCGATGTCATGTCGCTGTGGGAGCAGCACACGAGCTGGTGGAGAGATTACTGGCGAGTCTCGGGCGTGCAGGTCGAGGACCAGCTCATCGAGGAGAAGTACTACCTCGGACAGTTCATGATGGGCTGCCTGTCACGCGACCCGGACTATCCGCCCAACATCCTGGGTATCTCGACGTTCGACCGCATGGCGTGGAACGGCAACTACAAGGTCAACTACAACCACCAGTCCCCGTACTTGGCGCTGCTGGCCGCTGGGCACTTCGAGCAGGCCGACACCCACGATGCGCCCTATCTGGCGATGCTCGACATCGGCCGTGAGATGAGCCGTCGGCTGCTGGGACACGAGGGCGTCTATCTCCCGCTCGGCTTGGGCCCGGCGGGCATGGTGAGCGAGGCCCTGCTGCTGTACATGAAGTCTCCCGCCGTGCACGGGGCAATCAACATGCTCATCCGATACCGGCTGACCCTCGACCGCGCCTACCTGCGCCGCGTCTACCCGTTCCTGCACGCGGTGGCGCAGTTCTGGGAGCTCGACCTCGTCGAGGAGGGCGGCCGCTACCGGATCGTGGGCGACGGTATGCACGAGCGAGTGACCTCCAACGTCCAGCAGAACGGCTTGCCGGAGAATCCCTCCAACACGTTGGGCTACCTGCGGACGTTCTTCCGTCAGATGGCAGATGCGAGCCGTGATCTGGGAATCGATGACGACGAGCGCGAGCGGTGGCTCCATATCGCGGCACACCTGAGCCCTTATCCCGTGGGTGTCATCGGTGACATCGTGGACAACGTCACGCTCTGGAACGAGGGCGATCGTACGGTTCGGGACCTGGTGCCCGAGAGCTTCCAGCGCACGCCCGTGTTCTTCAACGAGGAGAAGGGCGGCGCATGGTCGCTCCACTTCCCGGGCAACATCATGCAGATCTATCCCGGTGGCGCCATCGGTCTCGAATCGCCTGAGGAGGAGCTCACGATCGCCCGGAACACCGTGCACGCTCTCGCCCTCATGGAGGACGCACTTGGCGAGGCCGGCGGCACGGCCGGTGCAACGCCGTCTCCTGAGGGCACGCCGCACCCGCACTTCCACAAGGCCGGTGCGTGGAACGCCGTCAACCTCAGCTGCCTGTTCTTCCCGGCAGCCGTGCGGGTGGGCTACGACCCCGAGGTCGTGTGGCAGGAGCTCAAGGACCGACTCACGCACCGGGGTATGCCCAACGGCTTCATCGCCGGAAACCCGCACGGGATCGAGAATCTCTCGACCGTGCCGAACACGGTGCAGGAGATGATGCTCCTCTCGCACGAAGGGATCCTGCGGTTCTTTCGCGGTTGGCCGAAGCGGAGCCAGCCAGCGGCGTCCTTCACCGGGCTCTGGGCCTACGGCGCCTTCGTCGTCGATGCGGCTCTCGAAGGAGGTGAGGTCGCCACGATCGAACTGGAGAGCAGGAGCGGCGGCGCGTGCCGCATCGAGAACCCATGGCCGGGGAGGTCGGTCCGGCTCCAGGGGCCCACGGGCGAATGTTTCCTCACCGGTGATGTGGTCGAGGTGCCGACAACCGCCATGGGGCGTTACAGACTGACGGCGGTGCCTGGCTGACCACCGTGCCCTCCCGATCGACTCGGTTCGGGCCCTCGCGCCACCATCGCGGTGACAGCGTTCAGCCGCGTGTCAGCCCGAGCAGCGGCAGCCCGCGATCGATCATCGCGTCGATGTCGGCTGCTGTGCTGTAAGCGTGCCCCGAGTAGCGCCAGAACAGCCGGTCGCCGTACGTGGTGAAGGCGGCTTCGACGCCGGCGTCAAGGAACCGCCCGCGCAGCTGGGCCGGGTCGACGCTCACCGAGGCGGGCAGACCGATCAGCCGGATCGGCCCCACGGACATCCCGACGGCGACGCTCGCCTCATCGGGGTATCGCTCGCTCAGTGCCTGGCTGACCTGGGCCACGGCCAGGTCGGCCATGAGGGTGGCATGCTGGCGGATCCGATCCCAGCCGATCGTTTCGTCAAGGTGACGTAGCGACCAGGGCGCGCTCAGCCACGCGGTGTAGTCCTGGCTGCCCTGCAGGTCAAACCGCTGCGGGTAAGCGTCGGTCGCGGCCCAGGAGTCGATCAGCGGCCACAGGCGATCCGCGACCGACGCGTGGGCCACCAGCACCGCTGTCCCGCGCGGGGTCGCGCCGAACTTGTGCAGGTTGCCTACCCACACGTCGGCCTCAACACCCTGCAGCGGCTCGTCGAGCAGCAGCGGCACATGGGCGCCGTCCACGATCGTGAGGATGCCGTGCTCACGTGCCCGGGCGCAGATCTCGGCGACCGGAAGCAGTCGGGCGGTTCCGGAGGTGAGGTGGTCGATCACGATCATCGCGGTCCGGTCGGTGACCGCGGACCACACGGCCTCGACACTGTCCCGCGCATCCGCCACCAACGGGACCCGCGCCTCCACCACCTGCGCGCCCGCCTCGCGCGCGGTCCGTTCCACCCCCATACGCACCGCCCCATAGGCGTGGTCGGTGACCACCACCTCGCTACCGGTCGGCAGCGGCAGCGAGCGCAGCGCGGTGCTGACCCCCGCGCTGGCATTGGGCACCAGCGCGAGGGTGTGCGCCGGCACGCCGAGGTACGGCGCGATCTCCTCGCGTGCGAGGGCAATCCGCTCGGCGGTACGGGCCAGGAACCCCATCGGTCCGTGTTCCATCTGCCGCTGCAGCGCCCGCTGGTGGGCCATCGTCGCGCTCGGCACGCGGCCGTACGAGCCGTGGTTGAGGTGCACGAAGCCGCTGTCGGGCCACAGGTCGGACGCGGGTTGGCCATCGAGCGTGAGCAGCATGGTGGCCCCCTCAGCCCGCGAGCGCGATGACGCCCGCGAAGCGGCCCGTCACGCCGTCGCGGCGGTAGGAGAAGTAGCGCTCGTGCTCATACGTGCAGGCATCGACCCGGTCGACCTGGGTCAACCCGAGCTCGTGCAGCTGGCTGACCACGCCGGTTGCGATGTCGATGGCCGGCGTGCCCCACGAGGTACGGGTGGCCGTGCCCGGCACCGCCGCCTCGACATCCTCACGCAACTGCTCCGGCACCTCGTAGCAGCGGCCACAGATACTCGGCCCGAGCACCGCGCGGATCGACTCAGCTCGCGCACCCCGCTCCGTCATCGCGGTGACGGCGTTGCCCACCACCCCAGCGACCAGTCCCGGGCGACCGGCATGCGCCGTCGCCACCACGCCTGCGCCCGGGTCGGAGAGCAGCACGGGCACGCAGTCGGCGACCATCACACCGATCCCCACGCCCGGCGTGGTGCTGACCAGCGCATCGGCCCGACGCCTCATGTTCGGCCGGTACGCCGACACCTCGGCGACCTCGGCTCCGTGCACCTGGGTAGTCATCGTCAGTGGCGCACCGAGCCAGCGGCCCAGCAGCCCGCGGTTCGCGTGTGCTCGGTCCCAGTCGTCGTCGACGTGATAGCCGAGGTTCAGTGCGGAATGGGCACCCAGCGAGGTGCCGCCGGCCCGGTTGGAGAAGCCGGCGCGCACACCGCTCCCCAGGTCGACCTCGAGCACGTCGAGCGGCAGCTGGTTCCACGCGTTCGCCATGCGCCCATTCTGGCGCGTCCGGCGCCATCTCCCTCGAGAGGGTCGCACGGAGCGCTGGTCTTTCCGGCCCGGCTCGGGGGCCGGACCTGGCGCTC
>NZ_JBMDXJ010000067.1:0-4300 GCF_048594945.1 Pseudactinotalea sp.
GAGGCCGACTCGGTCGGCGTGTTCCAGGTCGAGTCGCGCGCGCAGATGGCGACGTTGCCGCGCCTTCGGCCGCGCACGTTCTACGACCTGGTGGTCGAGGTCGCGCTCATCCGGCCCGGCCCGATCCAGGGGCAGAGCGTCCACCCGTTCATCAACCGCAAGAACGGGCGCGAGCCGGTCACGTACCTGCACCCGCTGCTGGAGCCCGCGCTGTCAAAGACCCTCGGGGTGCCGCTGTTCCAGGAGCAGCTCATGCAGATCGCGATCGACGTCGCCGGGTTCAGCCCCGCCGAGGCCGACCAGCTGCGCCGGGCGATGGGGTCCAAGCGCTCGCAGGAGCGGATGGAGGCCCTCCGCCAGCGGCTGCTCGACGGCATGGCGGTCAACGGTGTCGACACCGAGACGGGGGAGGCGATCTTCGAGAAGCTGCGGGCGTTCGCCGACTTCGGGTTCCCCGAGTCGCACGCCTTCTCGTTCGCGTACCTCGTCTACGCGAGCTCGTGGCTCAAGGTGCACCACCCCGAGGCGTTCTACGCCGGGCTGCTCGCGGCGCAGCCGATGGGCTTCTACTCGCCCGCCTCGCTCGTGGCCGACGCCGGTCGGCACGGGGTGCGCGTCGAGCGTGCCGACGTCGCCCACTCGCAGGTGCAGGCGTGCGTCGAACGGGTCGGGACCACCGACGGGACGACGACGGGACCGACCCGGCCGTACGCCGTCCGGCTCGGCCTGGCGCCGGTGCGGGGGATCGGGGAGAAGGCGGCCGAGCGGCTGGTCGCGGCGCGCGAGCGCGCCCCGTTCACCGACCTCGCCGACCTGTCCCGCCGGGTGGGGCTCACGGCCGCGCAGCTGGAGTCGCTGGCGACCGCCGGGGCGCTGGGGAGCCTGCGGTCGCCGCGGCGGGAGGCGCTGTGGCTGGCCGGCGCGCTCGCGGGCGAGAGCGGGCGGCGGCACGGCGCGTACGTGCAGGAGCCGCTGCCGTTCACGGCGGCGGGGCTGGAGGTGCCCGCGCTGCCCGAGATGGACGACGTCACCCGTGCGGTCGCGGACGTCTGGGCCACCGGGCTCTCGACCGACTCGTTCCCCACGCAGTTCCGGCGGCCGGAGCTCACGGCGGCGGGCGTGCTCCCGGTCGCCGAGGTGCCCGCCGCGGGGGCGGGGTCGCGCGTGCGGGTGGCGGGCGTCGTCACGCACCGGCAGCGGCCCGGCACCGCGCGCGGCGTGACGTTCCTGTCGCTCGAGGACGAGACCGGGCTGCTCAACGTCATCTGCTCGGCGGGGGTGTGGGGGCGGCACCGCAAGGTCGCCCGCGGCAGCGCGGCGCTGGTGATCCGCGGCACGGTCGAGACGGCCGACGGCGTCACGAACCTCATGGCCGACCGGATCGACGCGCTGAGCCTCCGGGTGCCGAGCCGGTCGCGCGACTTCCAGTGAGGCCGCGGCTCAGGTCTGCCGGGCGCGGCGCGGGCGACGGGTCGCGAGCTGCTCGCGCGCCTCGATCACCTTCGTCTTGATGGCCGACATCTCGTCGGTGCTCATCGGCGGGTCGAGCTGGTGGAGCTTGGCGTAGACCGCCCAGATCACCGCCACGATCGGGATGACGATGACGGCGCCGAGGATGCCCGCGACGAGCGTGCCGGTGGTGACCGAGAGCGCGACCGCGACCGGGTGCAGCGAGACCTGCTTGCCCATGATCAGCGGCTGTAGGACATGGCCCTCGAACTGGCCGATCAGCGCGATGCCGATCCCCACGACGATCGCGATCAATGGCCCCTGTGTGGCCAGCGCCACGATCATGGCGACCACCATGGCGGCCGGCGCACCCACCAAAGGGATGAACGCACCGATGAACACGAGCACCGCCAGCGGTGCCGCGAGCGGGACCCCCAGCACGGTGAGGATGATCGCTGCGAGGATGCCGTCGGCCAACGCCACCAGCACGGTGCCGCGCGCGAAACCCGAGAACGTGTACCACGCGACCTCGCCGCCGACCACCCACTTCTCGCGCACACGAGCGGGAAGCTGATTGATGAACCACGCCCACATCTGTGAACCGCGGGCCAGGAAGAAGACGGTGCAGAACGTCGCGATCGCCAAGATCGCGAACACCTCGAACAGCGAGCCGGCCCCCTCGGCGGCACCGGACGCGGCCCGGTTGATGAGATCCTGCTGGTTCTCCTCGATCCACTGCTCGCCCTGGGTGATCCACTGCTGGATCTGCTCATTGGTCACCGAGAGACCGAACGGCAGGTGCTCCAGCTGACCCAGCAGGTCCTGGATGCCGGCGCTGAACTCCTCGGAGAGGTCCTGCCACTGCCCACGCACGGACTGCACCACGAACGCGACGATGCCGCCGATGAAGAGGATCGACGTGAGCAGCGACGCGAGCACGGCGAGCGGCCGGGGGATCCAGCGGTCGAGCAGGTTGACCAGCGGGCGCAGCACCGAGGTGAAGACCAGCGCGAGGAACACCGCCACGAACACCATCTGGATCCGGGCCGTCGCGTAGACCAGCACGACCACCACGGCGAGAATCACCAGCAGTCGCCACGAGATCCCGGCGGCCTTGCGCATCCAGCGGGGAGCGCCGTCGCCGTTCTCCTCCAGCCGCATGTGACCCTCGGGCATGCGACGTACCTTCGGTGTGGCGCCACGCGAGGGCGGCCGGGTGGTGATCGTGCGCGCGGCGGATGGGCGCTCTGGCTGCGGTATCGCGGTCGTGCTGGGGGCGGCACGAGACGCACGACGCAGGATCGTCGGCATCTTCATCGTGCCAGTCTGCCCCAGGGGTCTCGGTTTGGTAACGAACCCGGTCAGGCGGGTGGCAGCGTGTCGGCGATCCCTGCCCAGATCTGCGCTTCGGAGAGCCACGCCATCGCTGCGGACTGGCGATCCGGCGTGGGCCAGGTGTCGAGCTGCCAGAGCACGGACTCGACCGTGCGGGCACACGCCCAGAGCGCGGCCCGGCGGGCGGGCAGCGCCAGAGCCTGGCTCGCCGTCAGGAGCCGTGGCATCAGGACCGCCACTGGATCGGGGTACTCGAAAGGATCGTCGATCTGGCTCAGCACCGGCCACAGCTCGTATGCCGGGTCGCCCAGCATCGGCTTCGGATCGATCGCCAGCCAGTGCGGTGTGCCGGGGTCGTCGAGGATGAGGTTGCCCGGGTTGAGGTCGCCGTGCAGCAGCACGGTCGGGGCAGCGGTGTCGGCCGCGAAGGCCCGGAGCAGGTCGATCCCGCGGGTGACGATGCCGGTGTGCTGGGCGAGCAGCCCGTGCCAGCGGGTCGCGCGCTCGGAGGCGACCGCGACCCAGCGCTGGGCGACCTCGCGCAGGATCGGGACACCGACATCGGCGATCGGCGCCTGATGCAGGTTCGCGAGCACACCCAGGCACGCCTCGATGCGTTCCTCCGGAGTGCCCGGTGTTGCCAGCAGGGGAGTGCCCGGGTGCGCTCGGCGCATTAGCAGCGCCCAGTCGTCCGCCTCGTGCGCCAGGAGCTCCACGGCGGCAGATCCGCGCCACAACGCGAGGGCGACCGCTTCGTAGCGAGCCTCGTCGTGGGGGAAGCTGATCTTGAGGACCACAGGCGTGCCGTCGGCGGTGGTGGCGGGTGCGGTCCACGAGGCAGTACCGACACCGAACGGCTCGCCCACCTGCAGCTGCCACCGCTGCGCCGCCCGCTCGACGAGCGCCGGCACGCTCTCCAGCCAGGCGGCGCCTGCCGCCGTCGAGCCGGCACCACCTGGCTGCGTGAGCGCCGTCGGGATCGCGATGTTCATCCGCGCCAGATTAGGCGACACCATCCGCGGGTCACAGCATCCCTCGCTGCCACAGCACCACCGCCACCGCGACGACTCCGATCAACCAGCCGACGATGGCCAGCGGCAGCATCCGACGCCTGGCGAGCCTCGCCACCAGCGCGGCGAGCACACCGACACCGCAGCCCCCGGCCACAAGCATCGCGACCATGATCGGATACGGCACTGCGTCCATCACGGCACGATCCATCGAGGCGACGAGCAGGATCACACTGCCGCCGTAGAGGATGCCGGCCAGCAGTGCCGATCCCAGCAAGAGCCACAGTGTGAGCGACCGGTCTCGGCGTTGTGCCGCTCGCCTGCGCTCCTCGGCAGCGGGCTCCGTCGTCATCTCACGGTCCTCTCGTCAGAGGGACCACGATGGCATCGGGGCGGACCCGCCGCCATCAGCGGGGACTGAACCTGTGGATAGCCGTCTGGAGAGCGCGGACCCGGACGGAATTGATCAGTGGTTCGCTAGACCCCGCTGTGGTAGCCGTGCTGGC
>NZ_JBMDXJ010000068.1:0-8063 GCF_048594945.1 Pseudactinotalea sp.
CGTCAGCACCACGGCTACCTGGTTCGCCGTGACGCGCGGGAGCATCCGCCTCCAGGTCGCGTGGGACCACGAGCTCGAGGTCAGCGTGACCGCGACAGGGCGCCGCTACTTCCCGGAACGCACCCACACGCACGCCATCCTGCGGATCTCGCACCCGGGGAGCATCCGCGTCGAGACCACCTACGTGGACCTGACGCAGGTGGCCGACGACGTGCCGTTCTCGGTGACGTCGCACACGACACGGGACGGCGAGGGTTGGCGCACCGCTGTGCACGCGGTCAATCTGGATGCCGAGCCGATCCAGGTGCGGATCGCGGGTGTCGGGGGCCCGGCGGACACGCTCGCCCTCGCTCCCGGCCAGGGCGGCGTGGTGACCTCGGTACGTCGCACAGCCCCGCAGGGGCGCGGCGTCGCGGTGGCCAGGACCCGCGGCGCGGGCAGGCCCCGGGTGGCCCGCTTGCCGTTCGACGTGTGAGGCTGTCGCGATGAGCCACGACTACGCGTCGAAGATGCTCGCGTGCTGGCGAGGCAAAGCCGTGGGCGGCACTCTCGGGCAGACGTTCGAGGGCCTCGAGGGTCCGCTCGACGCCGACTTCTATCATCCGGTACCCAGCGGCATGGTGCCCAACGACGACCTCGACCTGCAGGTGCTGTACGCCTGCGTGCTCGACCAGGAGCCCGAGCCCCGCGTGGACCGGCACCGGCTCGCGCAGGCGTGGGCGGACCACGTGGCGTTCCCGTGGAATGAGTACGGCGTGGGCATGCGGAACCTTGCCGAGGGTCTGCAGCCGCCGCTGACAGGGAGCTACGACAACTGGTTCACGTGCGGCGAAGGCGCGGCGATCCGTTCCGAGCTGTGGGCGTGCCTGGCTCCCGGAGACCCGGACCTCGCCGCCGCCTACGCCTACGAGGACGCCTGCTTCGACCATGCCGGTGACGGCATCGTGGCGGCCCAGCTGCTCGCGAGGATGCAGGCGCTCGCATTCCGGCACCACGATGCCGAACGGGGCACGATCGAGCGGATCCTCGATCAGGCGCTGGCTGCGACCGATCCCACGAGCGGGATCGCCGGCGTGGTCAGCGACGTGCGCCGCTGGCACACCGAGGGACTGTCCTGGCAGGCGGTGCGGGAGCGGATCGTGGCGGCCTACGCCGGCGACGACTTCACCGACGTCCGCCCTAACACCGGGTTCGTGGTGCTCGGGCTGCTTGCCGGTCACGACTTCGCCGAGCGGATCCTGATCACGAACAACTGCGGCTTCGACACCGACTCCACCACAGCGACCGTGGGCGCTCTGCTCGCCATCCTCGATCCCGCCTCGATCCCCGCCCGCTGGCTCGCACCCATCGGCGACGACCTGGTCCTCAACCCGGAGATCACCGGCATCGAGGCGCCGCCGAGCATCGCCGCGTTCGCCGATCTGGTGGCGCGGTTGCGCGACCGGATCGCCGGCCGTGCCCCTGATCCAGCCCCCGATGGCGGCGAGCCGACATCGGTCCGAGGCCTCGCCGTCGGGCGTGCCTGGGTGAGCACCGATCGCGAGACGTGGGAGGGCCGCGATCTCACCGGCCTGCCGCACCCGGGCGCTCCGCTGCCCGATTTCGGGGTCCCGTCCGAGCAGACCGAGTTGCCGGGCACGTGGACACGGATGCGCCGTGAGGAGTTCGCCTCGCCGATCCTGCTGCTCACCTACCCGCTCGATGGCCGCGGCTCGGAGCAGGTGCGCCTCGTGGTCAACTGCACCGAGCACATGCGGGTGTGGCTCGACGGCGGGTACCTGTTCGGTGCGCAAGGCAGCCAGTATCTGTTCCCCTCACCGCACAGTGCGCCACTGGGCCAGTTCATCGACATCGACCTGCCGGCCGGCGCGCACGAGCTGACGATCGCGATCCGGCGGCCGCCGCGGCATCGTGACGTGGCCGAGTGGGTCGTGGGTCTGGCCGAACGGCCCTCGATGCTCTGGGTCCCGTTCGCGATGCGAACAACCACGGAGCCGATCGGTGCCGCACCCGTCAGCGGTGACGCACCAGGTCGTTGACGGCGCGCAGCACGGGATAACGCGTCAGTTCGCCTTCGCGTCCGGGCGGCACGTTCGAGACCCGGATGGCGGCGGACTCCCCCGGTAGCAGCGTGATCAGGGCCTGGTCCGCCTCGGCTTCCGGGCTTACCCGGTCGGCGAACAGGCACAGGTCACGCACCAGCCCGCGGGCGGTGATGCTCACGACCACGTCCTCGCCGGTGCGCTCCACCTCGACCTCCACATCGAGCGGCTGGTACGCGAGATCTCGATCCTCCGCGAATGCGTGGATGGCGCGGGCGCCGCTGGACGAGGTGAGCACGAGCAGTTCGGCGCTCACGTCGCCCGGCTCACTGAGCGCGGCCGGCAACGGTAGGCGACACGCGCCGAAGCCGGGCGCCGCCAGCGTCAGCGTGCCGCTGGCCTGCACGGTGCCGTCGACGCGGATCCGGGAGACCGTGACCTCCTCCTGCCACGGCTCACTGAGGTCGTTGACCGCGACTGCCACCAGGCCACCGCCGGCGTCAGGCTGCACCGTGAGCAGACGCGGGGCGAACGCCTGCCGCAGCGCGTACCAGAGCGGCTTCTTGCGGCCGTCGCCATCGACCGCGGCCCAGGACGTCACGGGCCAGCAGTCGTTCAGCTGCCACACGATCGCGCCCTGGTTCTTCGGCCGCAGCGACCGGAAGTGCTCGAGCCCGAACGCGATCGCGCGCGCCTGGTTCAGCTGCATCGCGAAGTGCCAGTCGGTGATGTCCGTGGGCACGTCGAGGTGAGTCTGCAGGCCCCGGGCGAGCTTGCCGTTGCCGTCCTCCGCCTTCTGGTGGTGCCGCATCCCCGGTGAGGACGGCGTGAGCGGGTCGTCGTGCACGGCTCGGGTGAGCGTGGACCACGTGGGCGGGCCTTGCCACCCGAACTCCGAGACGAACCGTGGCTCGACCGAGCGGTACTCCGTGTAGTCGAGCCGGTTCCACACCCGCCACTCGTGTGCGCAGCCATGCGCGGGATCGTTGGGGTGAAGGTCCTCGGACCCTGAGTACGGGCTGCCCGGCCAGTAGGGACGTGACGGATCGATCTGCGCCACCACGGCAGGCAGGTCCTCGAGGTAGTAGCCGCGACCCCACTCCCTGCCCTGCAGGATCGGCTGCCACTGCCAGTCCTGGAAGCCCCACAGGCACTCGTTGTTGCCGTTCCACAGCACGAGGCTCGGGTGCGGCATCAACCGAGCCACGTTGTCCTTCGCCTCGGCGATCACCTCGCTGCGCAGCGGTTCGTCCTCGGGATAGCCCGCGCACGCGAAGAGGAAGTCCTGCCACACGAGCACGCCACGCTCGTCGCACTCGGCGTAGAAGTCCTCGCTCTCGTACACGCCGCCGCCCCAGACGCGCAGCAGGTTGAGGTTGGCCTCGACCGCCTGGCCGATCCGTGCCTTCAGCCGGTTGCGATCCACGCGCGGCAGGAAGCAGTCGTCGGGGATCCAATTGGCGCCCCGAATCGGCACAGGTGCGCCGTTGATCTCGAAGCCGAAGGACGTGCCGTGCTCATCGGGCTCGGTCACGAGCCGCAGGGTTCGGAAGCCCACTCGTGTGGTGTGGTGGTCGACGACGGCGTCCGCACTCGTGAGCGTGAGGCTCACCTCGTAGAGGGGCTGGTCTCCGAGTCCGACGGGCCACCACAGGCGGGGGTCGGGTACGTCGATCTGAAGCCGAGCGGTGCCGGCAGCAACGTCGGCCCGTGCGGTTCCGCCATCGATCGTGGCAGTGAGGTGAAGGATCTCAGGAGCGCCTGGCGGCACCTCGACCTCGACGTCCAGCACCACCGTGCCCACGGAGCTCTCGACCGTGGCGGTGGGGCGGACCGAGGCCAGCCGGCCGCCGTCGACGTGCACGAGCCGCGCCTCCCGCCAGACCCCAGCGGTGACGAGGGTGGGACCCCAGTCCCACCCGAAGTTGCTCGCGTTCTTGCGGATGAAGTTGAAGGGCGTCGGGTACGCATTCGGCTGCGCGCCGGACCGCTCCTGGTACGCCTCCGCGTGGCGCCAGGCGGAGTCGAATCGCACCTGCAGCCGATTGCTTCCCACCTGCAGGGTGTCAGCCAACGGGACCGTGTAGCGGCGGTGCATGTTCTGCGTCTGCGCGATCTCGGTGCCGTTGAGGCTCACCGTGGCTACGGTGTCGAGCCCGTCGAACTCGAGGTGCACGGCGGTGCCGGTCCGCAGCCGGCCGTCGGCGAACCAGTGCGCAGGCGCGTCGATATCGCACTCGTAGAGCCAGTCCTGGTGACCGATCCACGCGAGCACCTCCTCGTTGTCGTCAAGGTAGGGATCGAGGATCAGATCGGCGTCCAGCAGGTCGAGGTGCACCGTGCCGGGCACGCGTGCCGGGATCGGCAGCGCCGCCTCGACGTTCGGTGGCACACCGGGTCCAGGTGCGCCCGCGAGCCGCAACTGCCATCCATCACCGAGCACCGTTCGAGTCGTCACGGCAGTCACGCTAGTCATGCCGGGCCACCGCACCGACCGGCCGGATCTCGGTCAGCGCACCCGTGTAGTGGCGCAGGTCATGGCGCACGTACGGGAACCGCGCGAGCGCATCGGCGTCTAGTTCGATGCCCAGGCCCGGCGCGGTCGGGATCGCCGCCCGGCCGCTTCGCACCGGCTCCTCGGAGATCACGATCTCGGAGCGCCACGGGACATCGGTCGCCATCGTCTCGAGCAGGCCGAAGTTCGGCACGCACGCCGCGAGTTGCAGCGTGGCAGCGTTCGCGACCGGACCCGAGGGGTTGTGCGGCGCGAACCCGATCTGCGCCATCTCCGCCAGGCCGGCGACCATGCGCGCCTCCCAGATCCCGCCCACGTGCGAGACGTCCGGCTGCAACACATCCGCGGCACCGGCGTCGATCACCTCGCGGAAGTCCCAGCGCGTGGTCATGCGTTCACCGGTGCCGATCGGTGTGGAGGTGGCCTGCCGCACCTGAGCGAGTGCCGCGGCGTTGCCCGGGATCAGCGGCTCCTCGAGCCACAGCACCTCGTACTCCTCAAGTGCCCGCGCGATGCGCAGCGCCGTGGGCACCTCGAACCGCCCGTGCGCCTCGATGATCAGGTCCGCATCGTCGCCGACGGCGGCCGCGACGGCGTCGACCACCTCGAGCGCCTGCCGCAGCTCGCCGCGATCGAGGGTGCGGAACGCCGAGCCGAACGGGTCCCACTTGAGCGCGCGATATCCCCAGTCGACCGCCGCCCTGGCCCGCTCTGCGAACTCGGCCGCACTGCGCGCCCCCGCGAACCAGGCGTTCGCGTAGCAGTCCACCTCGCGGCGCACCGCACCTCCGAGCAACTGGTGGACCGGCACCCCAAGTGCCTTGCCCTTGAGGTCCCACAGTGCCATCTCGATGCCCGAGAGCGCGCTGGTGAGCACCACGCCGCCACGCCAGTACGCATCGCGATAGGCGTGCTGCCACCAGCTCTGGATGTCGTTCAGGTCGCACGCCGCCACGCTCGGCTCCAGCGCATGCAGGGCCGCCTCGACCGTGTGCTCCCGGTACTCGAGCGTGGCTTCGCCCCACCCGACCAGTCCATCCTCGGTCTCGAGCCGGACGAACACCCAGTTGGTGCGGTAGGCATCGCAGACGTAGGTCGTCAGGCTGGCCAGCTTCATCCGCAGCTCCCGGTGCTCGCCGATGTGCTTCCCAGCAGAACCGGCACCCGGGCGTTGCCCGAGCACGTGATCGGACCCTCGATCGTGACGTCGGCGAGCACCACGTTGCCGCTGCCCGCCGCGATCTGCACCGGGCCGGTCACCGCCACGTCCTCCCACCACTGGACCGCACCGGCGCCCGTGCTGCTGACCGGGCCGGTCACGGCGGTGTCGGTCATGACCACGTGAGCATCGCCGTCCACCCGCACCGGCCCCGTCAGCTGCGAGCCCGTCACAACCAGGCTCCCGCCGTCGACGACCGTGACCGGTCCGCTGAGGTCGGCATCGCTCACGCAGATCGCCTCCCCTCCCGACACCGTCAGTGGCCCACCGTGGGTTCCGGTGATCTCGTTCTGGCACGGCACGTCAGCGAGCACGAGCTCCAGCACCGGCGCGGTCGCGCCCGACTCGCGGCTGAGCACCGATGCACCGTGTGCCTGGGTGTCCCCTGCCGCCTGCAGCAGCGCCAACCCGAGCTCGCCGCCCGCTTCGCTCTGCACCAACGCGGTGACGTCGACCGTGAGCTCCTCTCTGCTGGACGGCGAGAGGAACGTGCCTACCGGGGTGGACTCGATCGCTGGTCGGGTGTTCCACGTCAGGCCCGGCTCGGTCCAGTCGGTGCCGGCCTGGTGCACCGCCACCTCCATCGTCCGATCGACCGCCACGGAGGACCACACGTGCAGGGTGGCCGAGACCAGGTTCTCCACCGGCACGTCCGTCAGGTCGAACGCGAGGAACGCCTGCCGGGTGTAGCCCACGGCACTGCGGCCATCCTTGACGCTCATCGCCGAGAGGTGACCGAAGCTGTCATCGGACCACTCCCCATCACGCACGTAGCCATCGCGCACCGCGGGAATCGTCATCTGGGTGGGGTCGACCACCTGAACGGCGAGCCGCGCGAAGGCGAGGTATCCGTCGTCGTCCCGGAACCGCGCGGTGATCGCTGCGCTGCCGGGAGCCACACCGAGCACACGGCCGTCCGCGGTGACCGAGGCGACAGCCGGGTCGGAGCTGGTGATCGCGACGTCGGTCGGATCGAGCGCCACGCTCGAGCCGTCGCTGTAGCCGGCGGACACCGAGAGCTCGGCCATGTCCTGCAGATCGACCTGCAGCACTCCGGCGCCCAGGTCCAGCGACGCGATCCGGACCTCCGGCTGCGGCGCCTCGGGCCAGCTCTGCTCCCCCGAGTAGACCCGCAGCTCGGAGAGCGAGTTCCATGCGTTCGCGGAGTTCCCGTACCCGACCACGCGCACGTAGCGCGCCTGCACGGGTGTGAGGTCGTGCCGCTCGATCTCCAGCGTGGTGCCCGAGCTCACCGCCGGGGTGGCCGCGCTCCAGGTCACGCCGTCGAGCGAGGTCTGGACCTCGGCGTCATACACCCGCTGATCGCCCAGGCTCCAGGCCAACCCCACGCCGTCGACCGTACGAGGCTCATCGAAGTTCGCCTGGATCCAGTGGCCATCGCCCTGTGCCGACCAGAAGGTGCTCAGGTCGTGGTCGGTGGCGCGCTCGGCGGGGTTGGTCCCCACCACACTCGCCACCACATCGTTCGCGAACGGGTCCGCGAACGCCACCGTGTACCGGGCGGCGCACGGCTCGCTGCCCTCGGCGACGCACACCTGCGCCTCCCCCGGCAGCGCATCGACCTGGTCGATGGTGACCGCCGCGCCGGCGGCGGCCGTCGCGCTCACCACGGGCAGGCCCGCGCCCCCCGGTCGGTCGAGCAGGTACGTGCGGCCGTCAGGGGAGAATCCGGCGACCGTCTCGCCATCCACCTGCAGGTCGCTCAGCTCAGCCGGACCTGCCGGCTCGACGTTCCAGTCCGCCAGGTCGGTGACCGCCGGCAGCGGTCCGGGCTCGCCCGTCGGGAGCGGCTCCAGCAGCACGCTGAGCCGGAACTGCGCCGTCGGATCGGCCGTGACGACAAGCTTGCGCACCCCCGCGTTCGCTGTCTGCCCGTCCGGGTTCGGCGAGGTCGGCAACGGCACGGCGTCCATCACCGAGAACTGCGCACCGGCCGGGGCGTCGAGCAGCCGGGCCAGCATCGTGCGGCCGTTGAGCTCGAGCGTGGCGCTCTGGCCATCCGCCGCGACCTCGATCTGTGCGTTGGTGTGCATGAACCACCACGGGTCCACCGGCGAGGTCGCCGTCAGCTCGTCCTGCACGAGGAAGCGGCTGCGGCCGTCGATCATCGCCACGCCCCGCTGCCAGCTCGTCACGCCCTGCGAGGCGTACGCCTCCGAGAGGTCACCCACGGCGAAGCTGCCATCCGGCCCGGCGCCGGTCGCGATGATGCTGCCCGTCGCGGTTGTCGACTGACCGGTGGTCGCGTCGGGGTTGATGACGAGCG
>NZ_JBMDXJ010000069.1:0-13342 GCF_048594945.1 Pseudactinotalea sp.
ATCGTGTCCTCGTTGTGGACGGCGTTCAGCAGCCGCTCGTAGGCGATGTGCAGCAGCGCCATCCCGGGCGCCTCGTAGATGCCGCGCGACTTGGCTTCGATGATCCGGTTCTCGATCTGGTCGCTCATGCCGAGCCCGTGCCGCCCGCCGATCGCGTTGGCCTCCTGCACCAGGGCCACCGCATCCGGGTAGTCCACACCGTTGATCGCGACCGGGCGGCCTCGCAGGAACGTCACGGTGACGTCCTCGCTGGGGATCGTCACGTCGTCGCGCCAGAACGGCACGCCCATGATCGGCTCGACGGTCTCGAGCGAGGTGTCGAGGTGCTCGAGGGTCTTGGCCTCGTGGGTGGCGCCCCAGATGTTGGCGTCGGTGGAGTACGCCTTCTCCGCGCTGGCCCGGTAGGGCAGGTCGCGCGCGGTGAGCCATTCGCTCATCTCCTGCCGACCACCGAGCTCGGTGACGAAGTCGGCGTCGAGCCACGGCTTGTAGATGCGCAGGCCCGGGTTGGCGAGCAGGCCGTAGCGGTAGAACCGCTCGATGTCGTTGCCCTTGAAGGTGGAGCCGTCGCCCCAGATGCTGACGTCGTCGTCGGCCATGGCCCGGACCAGCAGCGTGCCGGTCACGGCGCGGCCCAGGGGAGTGGTGTTGAAGTACGTCTTGCCGCCGCTGCGGATGTGGAACGCCCCGCACGCGATCGCGGACAGGCCCTCCTCCACCAGCGCGGCCTTGCAGTCGACCAGTCGCGCGATCTCGGCGCCGTACTCGCCGGCGCGGTCGGGCACGGTGTCGATCTCGGGCTCGTCGTACTGGCCGAGATCGGCGGTGTAGGTGCAGGGCACCGCGCCCTTCTCGCGCATCCACGCGACCGCGACGGAGGTGTCGAGACCACCGGAGAAGGCGATGCCGATGCGCTCACCGGCGGGCAGGGACGTCAGAACCTTGGACACAGTGAGAAAATATACAGCCTTCTGCATATCGGTGACGACGGCGGCCGCTGTCGGCTCGCTCACACCGCCCAAGCAAACGCGCACCCCGCCCGAGGGCGAGGTGCGCGTCGTGTCGACCCGTGCGGGTCGGATGAGCTCTGAGCTCAGACAGCAGTGATGTTCTGCGCCTGGGGGCCCTTCGGGCCCTGGGTGATCTCGAACTCCACCTTCTGGTTCTCCTCCAGCGAGCGGTAGCCGTTGCCGTTGATCGCGGAGAAGTGGGCGAACACGTCAGCGCCGCCGTCGTCAGGGGTGATGAAGCCGAAGCCCTTCTCGGCGTTGAACCACTTCACGGTTCCGAGGGTCATGATGTCTCCTTCAAAAGATCTGCCGCACCACTTGCCGGTACGGCTGCCACGGTGAGTCGTCCGTCAGATCTCGAAAGAAAAGGCGCCCATCCATCGAAGGATCGGGCGCCCGTAAGACGTCGATGCACTGCAACTTCGGGATCAAGCGTAGCGGAGAAGTCCCGTGGTGGCGAGGGTCTGGCGGGATCGACATCGAGCCACTACCCTGTGTCGCATGGTACCCGGTGAGGAAAGTATCCTGACGCACCTGCGCCGAGGCGCACTGGAGTACTGCGTGCTGGCGTCGTTGCGGGAGGGCGAGGCCTACGGCCTCGACATCGCGCGGCGCCTCGTGGCCGGCGGCGTGCTCATGGGCGGTGAAGGCACGCTCTATCCGCTGCTGGCGAGGCTGCGCAAGGCGGGACTGGTCTCGACCAGCTGGCAGCCCTCCGATGCCGGGCCGCCGCGCCGCTACTACGCGATCACCGAGGACGGCGTGCGCGCCGTCGAGACCTTCACCCGCGCCTGGAAGCCCTTCCGGGACGCCGTGGACCTCACCCTGGGAGGGGCATCATGACCAGCACCACCGACCGCACCACGGCTTACCTCGATGATCTGGCGAGGATGCTCGGCACGCTCGATCCTCTCGAGCGTGCCGATGTGCTCGACGGCGTTCGTGACCACGTGTCATCCGCGTTGGGGGATCTCGGGCGAGAGCCGAGCGACGCCGACCTCGATCGGATCTTCGCCGATCTCGGTAGCCCCGGAGATGTCGCTGCTGCGGCGCTCGCGGACCGCGCCGGATCGATGCTCCCGCCATCCGGCCAGCGGCCGGCGCTCTCGCACGCGTGGGTGCCGCCGGTGGCGACCGGGCTGATCTTCCTCGGCGCTGCGTTCGGCTTCCTGGTGCTGCCGGTCGCGCTGCTGCTCGCAGGCCTGGTGCTGCTGTGGATCTCGCCGCTGTGGAGCGCTGCCGAGAAGGTGGTCGGGACGATCCTTCCGGTGCTGGGGCTGGGCGGCTTCGCGCTCTCGGGCCTGCTGCTGTTCCATGTGGAGGCCGGTGACAGCACAGGGGGCGTGACTCCGCTCGGCTACCTCCTCATCGCTGCCGCGCTCGCCGGTCTGGCCACGCTGGTGCTGGTGGCCGTGCGAGGTGGCCGCCGCGCACGGCGCTGGGGTGACCCGGCGCCTGAGGTGGGGTGACCGACAAGGCCTCGCCCCGCCGTCGGGCATCCCACGATGCGAGACGTGCAGGGTGGTGCTGAACCGGACCGGCCGCGGTCTCGTCTTCTGGGTGGGGGACGAGACCGACAGGAGACGTTCATGCAGAAGCGCACCAAGGTGCTGACCGGGATCGGCGTCGGGTTGGTGGTGCTGGTGGTCGCTGTGCTGGTGGGCACCCGGCTGTACGCGAACTGGGTCAACAGCAACGCGGACGAGGCGCCGACATTGAGCGAGACCGGCGCGCCGACCTCGGAGCAGGAGGAACCCGGCGTCGAGGGCGACTGGACCGTGGCCGAGGGCAGTTTCGCCGGGTACCGGGTGGACGAGGTGCTCAACGGGCAGGACGTCACGGTGACCGGCCGGACCGAGGACGTCACGGGATCGGTGACGCTTGCGGGCGGCGCGGTCACCGCCGGAACGATCGAGGTCGACCTGACCACGGTCGCGACCGACGAGTCCTCCCGCGACCAGTATTTCCGCTCCGAGGCGCTCCGCACCGACGAGTTCCCCACCGCCACCTTCGAGCTGACCGAACCGGCTGAGGTGGTGCTCGACGGCAGCGACCTCGAGCTCGTGGGCGAGCTCACCGTGCACGGCGTGTCGCAGCAGGTCACCGCTACCGCGCAGGCCGGGACGAGCGGCGACGGCCTCCAGGTGGTCGGCTCGGTGCCGATCACGTTCTCCGACTTCGACGTGCAGGCGCCCGACCTCGGGTTCGTGGTGGTCGAGGACGCCGGTGCCATCGAGTTCAGCCTGGAGCTGGCGGCCGGGTGAGTGCCCCAGGTCGCGGCGCCGACTCGCTGCTGGTCGCGGTGCACGCCGCGCACGGTGCCGAGTTGCACCGCTACGTCGCCGCGATGACCGATGAGGTGCGCGCAGCCGACGTGGTCCAGGAGACGCTGCTGCGAGCCTGGCGTCACCCGGAGGTGCTGACGCGGCCGGAGGGGTCGGTGCGTGCGTGGCTGTTCACGGTCGCACGGAACCTGGTGGTCGATGCCGCGCGCAGTGCGCACCGGCGCCGCGAGGTGAGCACCGACGACCTGCCGGATGCCGGTGTGGCGGACCGCAGCCAGGAGGTGCTCGACGCGT
This sequence comes from Pseudactinotalea sp., assembly GCF_048594945.1. Lineage (NCBI taxonomy): Bacteria > Bacillati > Actinomycetota > Actinomycetes > Micrococcales > Cellulomonadaceae > Pseudactinotalea > Pseudactinotalea sp. Next base: position 3,590 of record NZ_JBMDXJ010000069.1, read on the forward strand.
GGTTGGTCGGGGACGCGTTGCTGGAGCTGTCCGCCGAGCATCGCGCGGTGGTAGTCGGGGCGTACTACCAGGGCAAATCGGTGTCCGACCTGAGCCGGGACCTCGATATCCCGCCGGGCACGGTGAAGTCTCGGCTCCATTACGGGTTGCGAGCGATGCGGCTCGCGTTGCAGGAGAGAGGAGTGTCGGCATGAGTTCCCACGACGAGTACCGCGAATGGGATGCCGCCTACGTGCTCGGTGCGCTGAGTCCGGCAGAGCGTCGCGAGTTCGAGCGCCACCTCGCCGGGTGCGAGGCGTGCCGTGAGGCGGTCGCCGAACTGGCGGGCACGCCCGCGGCGCTGTCCTCGCTCGATCGGTCGCAGGCTGTGGCGTTGGTGTCCTCCGTGCCCGACGGCGGTGGGTCGGGCGGGGGAGAGGTCGTTCCGATCTCGTCTCTCGCCACCGCAGCCGCCCGCCGCCGCCGGCGGCTGCGAGGGTGGCAAGCCGCAGCTGCCGTCGCCCTGGTCGCGGTCGGTGGCGTCGGCGGCGTGGCGTTGAGTGACCTCGGCGGCGCGAGCGCCACCGAGGTCACGGCGGTGACGCTGGAGCAGGTGGGCGGCAGCAACGTCACCGCCGATCTCACGCTGACCCCCTCGACCTGGGGGACCCGCATGGAGTGGTCGTGCTCGTATCCCGACTATGGCGGAGCGGGCTCACCGGGTCCGGAGGACGGCGTCTACGAGCTCGTGCTGATCGACGCCGACGGCGAGCGCACGGTCGCCGCGACCTGGACCGGTGACGGCGGCGACCACGCCAGCGGTCTGCTCGCCTCCTCGGCGATCGGGCTGGAGGACATCACCCGGGTCGAGCTCGGCGTCGAGGGCGTCGACGTGGTGCTCGCGGCCGCTGACCTCGGCGAGGCCTAGCCGGGGCTCGAGATGAGAAAGGCCCGTGACCAGCGTTTCCGCAGGTCACGGGCCTTCGTGGTACACCCCCTGGGACTCGAACCCAGAACCCAGTGATTAAGAGTCACTTGCTCTGCCAATTGAGCTAGAGGTGCTTGCCGACGGACAAGTCTAGCGCACCTCTGCGACCTCGTGAGCTGCTGTCGGAGTGGCCGTGGACACACTGCATGAGTGGCCCCAGTCCTACGTCTCCACGGCATCGGGAAGGTCGGCGGATACGACCACTGCGCCGCCCTCGGTGCGGATCTCGAGGCGCACGGCTTCGTGGCGCATGACGGCGGCGTTCATCCGGCACTCGATGGTGACCGCGCTCCCGAGAAAGGTGCCCGAGTCGAACTCGACGCCGTCGTCGGAGATCAGCACGAGGACGTAGCTCTCACCCACCTCGAAGCCGTCGACCTCGAGCACCGTCTCGGTCCCCCACGTATGGGCGATCAGGGAACCGTCCACATCGACACCGGCAGGCTCGACGACCAGCTCGAGCTCCTCCACGGCGCCGAGCGTGCCGGGTGGACCGGACGGGGGCCTGTCGCCGAACAGGAATGCTCCGGCGGTGATGGCGGCGCCCGCGACGAAGCTTGCGGCGATAGCCACGTACCGTGGCCACCAGCGCTGGGTTCGGCCTGTGTCATGAGCGCGACGGCGTAGCGCCAGGTCCGAGATCATGGAGGCACGCTCGGGCTCGTCCTGGGCGGCCGCGATCACCTGCTCGCGCACGTGTGGTCCGGGCTCGTCCTCCTCCCAGGTCGTCACCTCCGCGCCCTTCAGCAGCTGCACCGTCGCACCGAGCTGGGCCATCTCGACGGCGATGCTCGGGTCGGTCTGCATCATCGACTCGAGTTCCGTGCGCTCATCAGTCGACAGACTCTGTGACAGCGCGCCGGCGATCAGCTCGGCGCGGCGTTCCGAGGTGTGCTCAGGGCTCACTGGCGCCTCCTTCCTCGAAGTGTCGTCGCAGCGCCCTCAAGGCGTAGAAGGTGCGGGTGCGCAAGGTGGCGACAGGAACATCGGTGGCCTCGGACAGCTCGGCATAGGACGTGCCGATGAGATGGATCGCGATCACGGCCTGACGCTGCTCGCGACTCAGCGTGGCGAGCGCCTCCAGCACCGCCAGGCGCTCGTCCGGATCGCTCTGCTCGCTCTGCGCGTCCGAGGCTTCCTCAGTGCCCACCGTTCGTGGGACACGGGCCGCGGCGCGGTAGCGGTCACGCACGAGGTTGCGGATGATCGCGAACAGCCAGGTCCGGACGGTGGATCGGGACGGGTCGTAGCTCGCGCGGGCACGCCACGCGCGCAGGAAGGCATCTTGGACACACTCCTCCGCCGCGCTTCGGTCGCGGAGCGCGTTGACTGCGAAGCCGAAGAGTTCACCGGCGTGGGCGTCGTAGGCGTCGGCAAGGTCGAAGGCGCTCGTGGCGTCGGTGCCCGCATCGGGGCTGTCGGCGCCCTCCTCGGTGCCCTCGGGGCCACGCGCCGGCGCCGTGGCTCCCACTGGCGCCTGGTGCCGTCCAACCGACAGGGTGACCACGCTCCCACATCGCTCTCCGGTGACGGCAACTGGGCTCAGTGTAGGCATCGCGACCTCCCTGGCCGTGCGGACGGCGCACCTGATCGCCGCCTCTGGTGAGGTGATACGTCCGCAGCCCCCGGCTGTTCATCGCGGCGGCCTCGGAGAAGTCTCCGAGATGGATGAACGCACAGCCCGGATCGTGCGTAGTACCCAGGGACGCGGGCGCAACTCAGCGACGCCCCTGACCTGGAGGCACCACATGTCAGATCCGCACCGCACCACCCGACCCCTCGCGCTCGGAGGTCTCGCCGCGGCAGGCGCCCTGGCGCTCACGGCGGCGCTCGCGCTGCCCGCCAGCGCCGAGACCGAGGTCGACGAGCCGGACAGCTTCACCTCCGCCTTCACGGTGATGGCCACCCCCGACCAGGTGGTGAACCCCGAGGGAGAGGATGCACCCGGAGAGCCGGGGGCGACCGGCGAGTTCACGTTCCGCGTCAACTCGGACCTGGAGATCATCTGCTACGACATCACGCTGACCGGAGTCACCGGCGACTACGAGAGCGCAGCAAAGACCGCCACCCACATTCACGCCGCGCCTCCGGGTGAGTCCGGGCCGCCGCGGATCGCGTTCCCGGACCCGACGCCGGTCGGGGACGGGCCCCGCACGAGCTCGGGCTGCCTGGAAGGACCGTTCACCACCGGTATCGAGGATGACGACGGGAACGACACCGGAGAGGGTTTCTCGCTCGCCGACCTGGAGGCCGACTTCGCCAACTACAGCGCCGACTCCCACACCGCCGACTTCGTTCCAGGGGTCGTGCGCGGGCAGCTGGTCCAGATCCCCGTGGGCGGCCTGGAGACCGGCGGCGGTGGCGCGGCGCAGGAGGGCTCACCTGCCGCGACAACATTGATCGGCGCAAGCGTTCTCGTGGCTGCCGGCATTGCCGGGTTCGTCGTCTACCGACGCCGCGGGCAGTCGACGACCTGATGCTCTCCGACCGGGAGACGAACATCCCCCGGCCTCGACGGCGGGGCGGCGCGCTGGTCGTGAGCCTCGCCACCGTGACCCTGCTCCTCGGCTGCAGCACCGGTGCGGCTGAGGGGCAGGGGTCGGCGACGGGGCCGGCGGACTCGACCTCGGAGCAGATCGCAGCTGCGACTCCCAGCGAACCCGCGCTCGAGAGCGAGTCTGAGCCCGCAGCGCCGGTTCTCGGGGTGGGTGTGGAGCCCGCGCACCTGCGTGTGGCGAGCATCGGAATCGACGAGGACCTCGTCGATCTCGGGCTCCAGCCCGATGGCACGATGGAGGTGCCCTCGGACTGGGACCGGGTCGGCTGGTTCTCCGGAGGCGGACGACCGGGCGGCCGAGGTCCCACGGTGATGGCCGGCCACGTGGACTCGCCCACCCAGGCGGCGGTCTTCTATCGACTCACCGAGCTTGAGGTGGGCGACGTCGTCGAAGTAACCGACGTCGAAGGCACCCTGCACACGTACGAGGTGTACCGGGTGGCCGACATGCCCAAGGACGACTACCCCACCCATGAGGTCTTCGGTGCGGTCAATGCCGATGAGCTGCGGCTGATCACATGCACGGGTGACTTCGACCAGGCGCAGGGCAGGCACGCGGACAACCGCGTGGTGTTCGCCGCCGCCGTCGACGTCTAAGTGGCGTCACGTTCGCAGACCGGAGCGGGCCACTGCCGAGCGTCTGGTGACGCCCTACGGGCGGGTGAAGTGGCCGGGAAGGCGGTCCATGACGTCGTTCCATCCCTGCTCGGCGCCACCGTCGGTGATGTGTTCGGTAGAGGTGTGGCGCACGACCACCTCGGTGCCCTCAGCGTTCGGGACGAACTGCACGTCCACGGTGTCGACGACCGGGGCGCCCGCGACCTCCGCGGCGGTGTCGTCGCTGATCCAGACCCACGTCATCGCCAGCGCGTTCGGTCGATCGAGCGTGGTGATCGTGCCGGTGACACCCATGCCGACGGCGGCGCTGTAGATCCGATACTCGCCCCCTTCGCGGGCGTCGAGCTCGTAGGTGGTGTCAGGCCACTGGGGCCACCACCACTGCGCCAGCTCAGCGACATCGACCCAGGCCTCGAAGGCGCGGTCGGGGCCCACCGGGACCTGCCGGGCGATGGTGATCGTGGTGGTCTCGCTCATGACGAGTGCTCCTCGGGTTGGGTGGACAGATGCGCGGCGTATCGGTCGAGATGGTTGGCCCAGAACAGTCGGGTGCGGGTGGCCCATTCCACCAGGGCGTCGAGGCTGCCCGGCACGAGGCTCACCGTGACCACCCGGCCGCGCTTGACCCGGGTGACCAGACCGCCGTCGACCAATCGATCGACATGCTTGAGAGCTGCAGGGACGCTCACCTCGACCAGATCGGCCAGCTCGGTGATCGACGCTGAGCCGGTGGCCAGCCGTTCGACGATCAGCCTCCGGGGCGCGCTCGCGATCGCGGCGGCGGCAGAGTCGAGGGTGGCGGGCACGTCGCTGACTTTACCAGATGCTTAACCAAAAGGTGAGGTAATGGGAAGGCAGGTACGGTTCGGATGTGTCCACGCCACGTATCGCGCTCGTGACCTGCGCCGACCTGCCCGACCTGGAGCCCGAGGATCAGCCGTTGCTCGACGCGCTGCGGGCGCGCGGCGCGGAGGCGAGTGCCGCCGTCTGGAACGACCCCGCGGTCGACTGGAGCACCTTCGACGTCGCGGTGCTGCGCTCGACCTGGGACTACACCGAGAACTATCCCGAGTTTCTCGCGTGGGCGAGCTCGGTGCCGCGTCTGGTCAACCCGCCCAACGTGATCCGCTGGAACTCGGACAAGCACTACCTGCAGCGGCTCGCCGACCACGGCCTCGACGTCGTGGAGACCAGCTGGCTCGAGCCTGAGCGGAACTTCGACAAGCGGGCTCTGCACAACCGCTTTCCGGCTCGCGAGGACTTCGTGATCAAGCCGGCGATCTCCGCCGGATCCAAGGACACCGGCCGCTACACGGCCACCGACGCCGACTCGCGCCGCTATGCCATTGAGCACGCCGAACGGCTGCTGAGCGAGGGCCGGTCGGTGATGGTGCAGCGGTACATCCCCGAGGTCGACTCGGTGGGGGAGTCGGCGCTGATCTTCCTGCACGGCACGTTCTCGCACTCGGTGCACAAGGACGCCATGCTCGCGCCCGGTGACGACGCCGAGGTGGATGGGCTGTACCGGCCCGAGAGCATGTCGAAGCACCAGGCCACCGATGCCGAGATCCAGGCGGCACAGAACGTGCTCGCGTTCGCGCGGGCACGCATCCCCGGTCGCAGCCCGGCCAGCAGGCCGCTGCTGTACGCACGGGTGGACCTGGTGACACCGCGCTCGGGCAAGCCAGTACTGATGGAGCTCGAGCTGGTGGAGCCGTCACTCTTCTACTCTCTGGCTCCAGGCTCCCTCGAGCGGTTCGCTGACGCGATCCTCGCCGAGCTGAGGATGGGCAAGGACGCCCACAACATCGAGCTCGCCTGAGTCACGCCGCACCCGATCCCGGGAAGCTGAGCCGCGCGGCTGCACCGTGAGCGGCGTCAGCTCGCGCGCTCGCGGTACGTGCGCGGGCTGACGCCGTACTCGCGCTTGAATGCCGTGCTCAGCGCGAACGGCGTGCTGTAACCCACGCGGCGCGCCACCATCTCGAGGGTCATCTCGGCGTCGGGGAGCAGGTCGGCCGCGAGCGCCAGCCGCCACCGCGTCAGGAACGTCATCGGAGGCTCACCGACCATCTGCATGAACCGGCGGGCAAACGTCGCGCGCGACACCAGTGCGTAGCTGGCAAGTTCGTCGACGGTCCACGCGTGAGCCGGATCGCCTTGCATCACATGGAGCGCTGGACCGATCACCGGATCGCCCTGAGCGACGTACCAACCGGGAGCGTGGGACTCGGGGCGGGAGAACCAGGCGCGCAGTGACGCGATCAGCAGCAGATCGAGGAGGCGATCGAGCACGGCGTCCTGCCCGGGGTCGGGCCGCACGATCTCGCCGTCGAGCAACGGGACCAGAGGGGATCCGATCTCGCTTCCTCTCACGACGCACAGTGGCGGCAGCGCCCGGAGCAGCCGGGCGCTCACCTCGCCGTCGAGCAGATATGACCCGCTGAGCATCACGGTGTCGGGGTCCGTGCTGTTGCCCCAGCTGCGTACTCCGAGGTCGTACTCCTCGGTGAGCCGGCGTCCATCGGGTGCGTAGCACTCCTGGCCGGGTTCGATGATCACGGTCACCGGCGTCGTCGCTGTGTCGGCCATGGTCCAGTGGTTGCTGCCGCCTAGGGCGATCACGACGTCGCCCGGGTTCAGCGCGTGTGCCGGGCCGCCGTCGGGCACCGCCCATGCTGTGCCGGACACGACCGCTGTCAGGCTCAGCGGCACGCCGTCGGCGAGCCGAATCGCCCACGGTGAGCCCATGAGGCAGCGGAGGAGGAACGCGCCTCGCGCGCGGGGGCCTTGCAGCAACGCCGACAACCCATCCATGTCAGGTGACCGTAGACGATCGCGTATGTCGATGCGCCGCAGCGCGATGGACTGACGTGGCACGAGGAGCTGGGATCGACACATGAACGTGTTCCGATCGGTCGTGCTCGTCGCCGCCGTTGTCGCCGCCGGCCTTCAGGCCGGTTCCTACTACATCTGGGCGTTCGCGGTCCTCCCTGGGGTGGCGCGAGCCGACGACCGCACGTTCGTCACTGTGCTGAACCACATGAACCGCGCCATCGTGAACCCGGTGTTCATGCTGACCTTCCTCGGTGCCCCCGTTCTCGCTGCCGTCGGCACCGTGCTGGCCGAGCCGTCGAGCCGGCCCTGGACGCTCGTCGCGCTGGTGCTCGCCGTCGCGACTCTCGTTGTCACCTTCGCGGCCAACATCCCGCTGAACAACGCTCTCGACGCCGGCGCCGGGGCTCCTGCCGCCGCCCGCGCGGCCTTCGAGACCGCCTGGCAGGGGTGGAACGGACTGCGTGTGGCGACCTCGACCGGCGCCCTCGTGGCCCTCGCCGGCGCGCTCGTGAGTGGATGACCCGGGAAAGCAGCAAGTCCCAGCGCCGAAACGCTGGGACTCGCATCTGGGTGAGTAACGGGACTCGAACCCGCGACATCCGCCACCACAAGGCGGCGCTCTACCAACTGAGCTATACCCACCATGTCGACGTTCCCGAGTGCCCGGGCGCGCGACGAGAACCTAGTGTAGCCACCAGATCAGGGTGTTCGGTACGTGCTCCTGATCACGCGGGAGCAGGCCGCTGCAGCGCGGTGGGGGAGGCGAGGATGTCGGCGGCGATCTGGCGCGCACCGGCAGAGTCGGGACCCGGGTCGGCGGGGAACAGCACCGCGCGGTAGTACCGCAGCTCGTCGATGCTCTCGAGGATGTCGGCGAGCGCGCGGTGGCCGCCGGCCTTCTTCGGTGAGGCGAAGTAGGCGCGCGGGTACCAGCGCCGGGCGAGCTCCTTGATCGAGGAGACGTCGATGATCCGGTAGTGCAGGTGCTCCATCAGCGCCGGCATGTCCCGGTCCAGGAACGTCTTGTCGGTGCCGACCGAGTTGCCCGCGAGGGGCGCCTTGCGTGGCTCGGGCACGAACTGGCGGATGTAGTCGAGCGCCTGCTGCTGGGCATCGGCGAGCGTGATGCCGCCCTCGAGCTCCTCGATCAAGCCCGAGGCCGTGTGCATCTCCCGGACCACCGGCAGCATCGTGTCCACGACGCCCGGCGGTGGCGCGATCACGAGGTCGATCCCCGAGCCCATCGGCTTCAGCTCGGAGTCGGTGACGACGACGGCGATCTCCACCAACGCGTCCTTCGTCAGGTCGAGCCCGGTCATCTCGCAGTCGACCCACACGATCGCATCCGTTGCACTCACGCGTGCCAGGGTAGCCACTGGTGACGCCGCCGCATCCCGAGCGTCGTGCTGCCGCGTTCCTCAGCGATGCAGGAACGGCACGTCCGCCCGCACCAGCATCTGATAGGCGTCGCCTGGCGAGCGACCCTCCGGAACGGACACCGTGAGCACCACGACGTCGCCGTCACGGTCGGCCCCGTCGAGCGTCAGCAGGTCCGAGAGCGGCTGCCCGGACTGCACCGAGGTGCCGTTGGCGAACAGCTCCTCGAACAGCGGCACCGCTTCCTCGGCGGCATCCTCGGAGTCGAAGGCGTAGGCGAGCGTGATGATGCTGGCATCGCCATCGGCGCCCCAGCCGATGCCGACCGCCTGGAACGCCTCCGGCAGCATCGGGGCGAGCCGATCCTCCAGCGCGGCCACCTGCTCCGCGGACATGGCGCCCAAGGCATCCGTGAGTGCCATCGAGCCGCCGGTCACCAGCACGGCGGAGACGCTGTCGACGTCATCGAGCGCAGCGGCCACGTCGGCGAGATGCGCGTTGTCGGCGAGTGTCTCGTCCGGTCCGGAGAGCCACGAGGAGACCTCCTCGGTCGAGGCACCGGCGGCGAGGAGGTGATCGTTCTGCGCGAGCCGCAACGGCATCCCGAGCGGGCGCGCGTTGGTGACGTCGGCGAAGTCGTTCTCGAAGTCCTCGCCCTCGCCCACGGTGACGACACCGTCGTCAACCTCGGGAAGGTTCTCATCGAGTGTCGAGTCGTCGAAGTCGCCGGCGATGACGGCGAGGCTCTGCGGCGGGGTCAGTCGCTCCACGAAGGCATGCGTGTCGATCAGCGACCACCCGAGCTCGTCCGCGAACTCGTCGTGCATGGCGATGGACGGGGGATTGAAGACCTGGGCGAGCGGCACGAACACCGGTGCCGGACCGCCGTCGGACGGGCCACCGGTCAGGGGCATGAGCCAGGCCACAAGATCATCGACTTCGAGGTCGGTCGGACGCTCCAGGCCGGACAGCTCCGAGGCGGCGTCGAGGTCCGCCGTCTGGATCAGCACCTGGCCGCCGGACTCGGCCGCAGGCAACTGTGCCAAGGCACCCTGCACCGAGTAGTTCGAACCTGCGCCCCAGTCGCCGGAGGGGCCGTCGCAACCTGCCACGGTGATCAGCAGCAGTGGGGCTGCTACCGCCGTCCAGGCCTTCGTTCTCATCGGTCGCGTTCGCTGTGTCACGTCTACGACCGTAGCGGCTGCCGTGTGCGGAACGGTCAGGCGGTGGCGCTCGGATCGGCCGCCAGCGGGACCAGATCGGCGATCGAGTCGACCACGCGTGTGGGGCGGTAGGGGAAGGTCTCGATCTGGTCCGGCTTGGTGGAGCCGGTCTTGACGAGGACCGTGCGCAGCCCTGCCTCGAGACCGCTGATGACGTCGGTGTCCATGCGGTC
>NZ_JBMDXJ010000007.1:0-10688 GCF_048594945.1 Pseudactinotalea sp.
GTCGGCGTCGCGCGCGGCGACCACCGATCCGTGCACCTCGATCGCGCCGCGCCGCAGCACGAGCCGGAGCCGCGATGAGCGCACGTCAGGCACCCGCAGCAACGCCTCGTTGGCCGCCGAGACGGCGGCGTCCGGACGCACGCGCAACCGCGTGGTGAACGAGGAACCCGGTAGCGCGAGCCGCGTGACGCTGCCGCCCGGCCGGTGCCGCAGCAGCCACCACACACCGACCAGCACGAGCACCACGCCCGCGACGATTGCCACGGCGGGCCACCACGGCTGCCCGATCAGGCGGTCGTGCTCCTCTGTGAACTCGGGCGCTGCGCCGAACGCACCGAGCTGCCACGCGGCCGTTGCCCCACCGGCCGCCACCAGAACGAGGCCGAGGACGATCAGAGTGGCGCGGTCGGTCGCAGCGGTGCGGCGTTCCCTACGCATCGGTGCCTCCGTGCGGCGGCAGCTCGGTACGTGACTGCTGCCGCCCACTCCCCCGCACGGCGTCGCGGGCACCGACCGCCACGTCCAGTCCGATGCTCTCGAACCGTTCGGCGACAGCCCCCCGCACCGCCGCGGGCACGTGCGCGGCGCCTGTGCTCTCGACGTCGACCGTGACACGGCGGCGGCTCGCGACCGAGGTGGCCGTCAGGACCCCGTCCACGGTCTCGGCGGTCGCCGACGCAATCCGTGCAAGGTCGCCCGGCTCCACCACCACGCCCGGAGCTCCCGGCAGCGGCAGCTCGGCGCGGCGCCGCGGCAACACCGCAGCCAGCAGCAACACCAGGCCGAGCACGGCCACGAGGATCATCACTGCGGCAGCGGTCGCCGCCGTCGTCGCATCCAGCCACGCCACCGTCGAGGTGAGCCAGCCCTGCCCGGCCAGCACCCCGCCGTCGACGAGGCCCTGCTGGACCAACGCGACGCCCGCACCGCCGATGAGAAGCGCGCCGACGACCGCGGTCAGGGCGAGCGCTCCGGTCCTGCTCTCCGGCGCGGCTGCGGTGACCACCGGCCGTGTCTCGGCACTCATCGCTCCCCCTGGCCGTCGGGCTGCACGAAGGCGGCGACGTCGACCTCGACCAGCTCGACAGCCACGCCCGCGTACCGCTCGAGGTCGGCGCGGATCCGATCGGCGACTGCCGACGCCGAGTCGGCGACCGGGACCGCCCACCGCGCGGCCACGCGGGCACGAACCCGCGTGCTGCTGCCGGCGGTGACCACCTCGAGCGCAGGCAACTTGGTGCCGATGAGCGCACCGCTCACGCGTGGCGAGGTCAGCCGGGCCGCCTGCTCGGCGATCTTCTCGACCACGCGATCGGCGACCGTGGTGCTGCCGCGATCACTCGCTGCTGCCACGATCTCAGCCACGGCGGCGCCCACTCAGCAGCTGCCCGAGGTCGATCCTGCCGTCGAGCTGCGCACCGATCACCGCACCGAGCGTGCCGAGCACGAGCGCCAGCAGGAACCCGCCGAAGCCGCCGGTGATGGCAGCGATGGCCAGCAGCAGTCCCGCGATCAAGCCGATTCGAGTCAGATCCATCATGCTTCCTCTTCCATAGCTCCGGGAGTGCCGACGGCGATCTCCCGCAGGTCATCGATGTGGACGTCGACGCGGTCGAACCCGAGCTCGCGGACCACCCGCATCAGCTCGGCGGCCACGACCGGCAGCGGGGTGCTGGTGTCGACGACCACGTGCACCTCCGCCCGATCGGGATGCAGCCGGACGCCCGGCACCTGCCGACCGGGCAGGTAGGTGGCGATCTCGCCCGCCAGACCCGCAGCGAGATCCACCACGCCGGCCACGCTCAACGCGCGGTCGCGCACCCGGTCGGCCAGCCCCTCGGACCGGCCGTCGGGTCCGCTCGACGGCGTCGGCGTCGGCGTCGGCGTCGGCGACTCCGGCTCGGGGCTCACCGCACCCGCGCCTCGCGCTCCTCGCGTGCGCCACCGTGGTCGGTCTCCACCTCGGTGTACTCCTCCGGCAGGTGCACATCGTTGACGTTGATGTTGACCTCGATCACCCGCAGCCCGGTCATCCGCTCGACCGATCCGATGATGTTGCGGCGTACGGCGGCGGCCACGTCGGAGATCGCGACGCCGTACTCGGCCACGATCTCCACGTCCACGGCGGCCTCTTCGGCACCGACCTCCACACTCACCCCCTGCGAGTAGTTGGTCGAGCCCCCCGGGATGCGCTCGCGGATGCTGCCGAAGGCGCGCGCAGCGCCGTCGCCGATGCCGTGCACGCCGGAGACCTCACGGGCCGCGATGCCGGCGATCTTGCTCACCACGCCGTCGGCGATCAGGGTCGTCCCGTTCTCCCCGCTCAATGGCGACGGCTTCTCCGTGCCGCTGCCCGCGGGTGCTACCTCCGTGCGGGGCTTGCGCTCCGCGACCTGCTTGCTGCTGTCAGCCATGGTGTCCTCCCTGGTTCGGCCATCGCCGGGTTCCCGGCACGCGCCTTCATGTGATGAGTACCCGCAGCGCCCGGATCGTCACGGACACCACCTCGTGATATACCTCACAGGGTGGGGGCTGGGTCGAGCGACGCGGAGCTCGTACGGCGCGTTCGACTCGGCGACCGTGCGGCGTTCGAGGTGCTGGTGACGCGGTACGGCCCCGGCCTGTACCGATTCGGTCGACGCATGGTCAGCGACGACGCGCTCACCGAGGATTGCGTGCAGGAAACCTTCATCACCGCGTGGAGCGGCATCGAAGGCTTCCGGCAGGAGTCGAGCCTGAAGACGTGGCTGTTCGGGATCATGGCGAACAAGGTGCGGCGCGAGCTGCGGCGGCTGAGCACACACACATCGATACCGATGGAGGAGCTCGAGATCGCCGACAACGCGCGGACCGAGCAACGCGCGGAGCTCACCGGGCTGCTGCAGGCGCTCGACGCCGCGCTGGCCCGCCTGACTCCCGACCAGCGTGCGTGCTGGATCCTGCGCGAGGTCGAGCACCTGTCCTACGAGCAGATCGCCGAGATCCAGCACACGACACCTGGCGGCGTGCGTGGCAGGCTCGCACGTGCGCGCCAGAACCTCGGACGAGACCTGGAGGGGTGGAGATGACCGACGAGCGTTCGTTGGACGACCTCCTGCGCGAGGCCGCGGACGAGCTGCGTGCGTCCACCGACACCGGCTGGCAGCGTGCGCACGAGCGCATCCTGCGGGGACTGCTGATCACCCTTCGCCCCTCGACCCCGGTGCGCGGCACGAGCGAGGAGGGGGGCTTCCGCGTGGCCTCGACCGTGCTGGTCGGGCTGCTACGCGCACGCCTCGACGAGCGGTCGGACCTGCAGGTTCTGCGCGTGAGCCTGGAGACCGACGAGCACGACGCGCTCACCGGTATCGTCCTCGCGATCTCGATCGCGTACCCGGGCGCGATCAGTACGGTCGCCGAGGCCGCCCGTGAGGCGACTCGAGAGATCGTGCTGCAGACGTTGGGCGATCAGGCGGAGGTCGTCGACATCGTGGTCGCCGATGTGCACACGCTCAGCGAGCGCGACCTCGGCGACCCGACGCCGACCTGATCCGAGCTCACCCGAGCCGCAGCACGCTCCACGAGACCGGGGGCAGCGTGACGGTCAGGGTGCCGTCGGTGAGCGCCGCGGAGTCGTTGGCCGTGGGGAGCACCGAGGTGTCGTCGTCAGCTGTCGCGGACCAGGTGTGGTCCTCGCTCGTGTAGGTCAACGCCTCCTCCAGGCTCAGCTCACCGAGCGCCTCGAGCGACACCGTCAGCTCGAGCGGGCCCTCGGCACTGCGGTTGACGGCGAACACCGACACCGCACCGGTCTCGGGATCGCGCGTGGCCACGGCGTCGAGTGAGGTCACCTCGCCGAACTTGGCCGTGGCGTGCGTGGGCGAGTTCAGGGCGACCTGCAGCACCTCGCCCTGCGCGTGCTTGGCGGTGAGCGAGAAGGGGTGGAACGTCGTCTGCTTCCACACCCGACCACCGGGCTCGGTCATGATCGGGGCGATCACGTTGACCAGCTGAGCCAGGCTCGCAGAGTGCACGCGGTCGGTGTGCCGCAGCAGCGAGATCAGCAGCGACCCGACCACGACGGCGTCGGCCACGTTGTACTGGTCCTCCAGGATCCGCGGCGCCACCGGCCAGTCGTCACCCTTCGCGACGTCGGTCGCCACGCGGTCCTGGTACCAGACGTTCCACTCGTCGAAGGAGATGTTGATCCTCTTGGAGTGCTTGCCGACCGCCCGCACGTAGTCGGCGGTCGCCACCACCGAGTCGATGAAGTGATCCATGTCCACGGCGGAGGCCAGGAACGAGGCCAGGTCGCCGTTCTTCTCCTGGTAGTAGGCGTGCGCCGACACCAGGTCGACCTTGTCGTAGGTCTCGGCGAGCACGGTCGCCTCCCACGAACCGAACGTCGGCATGCTCGAGCTCGAGGAGCCGCACACCACGAGCTCGAGGTCGGGGTCGACCATCCGCATCGCATTGGCGGTCTCGTTCGCGAGCCGCGCGTACTCCTCGGCGGTCTTGTGCCCGATCTGCCACGGGCCGTCCATCTCGTTGCCGAGGCACCACATGCCGATCCGGTACGGCTCCTCGCGGCCGTGCTCCCGGCGCAGGTCGGCAAAGTGGGTGCCGGTCACCACGTTGGTGTACTCGAGGATGTCGAGCGCCTCCTGCACGCCGCGGGTGCCGAGGTTGACCGCCATCATCGGCTCGATGCCCGCCTTCTCGCACCACCGCATGAACTCGTCCACACCGACGGTATTCGGGTCGGTCGAGTGCCACGCGAGGTCCAGCCGGCGCGGCCGCTCCTCCACCGGCCCGACGCCGTCCTCCCACCGGTACCCGGACACGAAGTTGCCGCCCGGGTAACGGACCGTGCCGACGCCGAGCTCCTTCACGAGGTCGATGACGTCCTGTCGGAAGCCGTCCTCGTCGGCGGTCGGGTGACCGGGGTCGTGGATCCCGGTGTAGACGCAGCGGCCCAAGTGCTCGACGAACGAGCCGAACGTCCGGCGCCGCACGGGGCCGACGACGAATGCGGGATCAAGAGTGAGGGAAGCGGTGGCAGCCATGGATGATCTCTCCTGGGGTTGGTCAGGTCGCAAGGCGAAGCAGGCGTACGCCGTGCGCGGGAATGGTCAGGTCGTTGAGGAGGGCGGGCGCACCGGTCCAGACGTCGACGCCGGTCGCCGTACGGGTCTCGATCCGCGCGGGGAGGTCGATGGTGGCGGCGTTCTCGCCCAACCAGAAGGCGCCGACCCAGCGCTCACCCGAGTCCCCGACGGCGGACCACACGCGCAGCTCACCGTCATGATGCACTTCGGCATTGCCACTGGAGTGCGTGAGAATCCGCAGCACATCGGCGTTGGTGAGCAGCGCGAACGTGGCGTCGTCGGTCTCGGGCAGGTGACCACCCATCATGAGCGGGGACCGAGCGAGTACCCACAGGCTCAGCAGCGTGCGCTGCTCGTCGGCCGTGAGCCGGGAGTCGCGCGGGTCGCCGCGCTCGGCGCGGATACCGATGCGCCCGAGCGGCAGCATGTCGGCATCGGCCCAGCCGCCCGGCTGCTGCAGCGGCGCCCACCGAGCCAACCGGTCGAACTGCTCGAGCACGTCCTCCCATCGGTCCCACAGGTCGTCCGAGATCCGCCACATCGTCGCGTTCTCGCGGAGGTGCTCGAGGCGACCGACGTCGAGTCCGGTGCCGGGCGACAGACTGAGCTGGATGTCGCGGCCGCTGCGGCGGATCGCCCCGGCGTAGGCGGCGATCTCGCGGTCGTGGTACGGCGCCAGCATGTCGTCGGCCTTGATGAAGTCGACACCCCAGGAGGCGAACGTGGCGACCTGGCTGTCGTAGTACGCCTGCGCGCCGGGGTGGTCGTGGTTCAGGCCGTAGTTGTCCGGGTTCCAGGGGCAGGTCGAGGACGTGTCCGCGATGTCGACGGCGGTCCACTCGGTCCCCTTCACCGGCAGTTCCTGCGCCACGGCGATCTTCGGGATGCCGCGCATGATGTGAAGGCCGAACCGGAGTCCGAGATCGTGCACACGCGCGGCGAGCGAGGTGAAGCCGCTGCCGTCGCTACTGGAAGGGAAGCGGTTCGGTGCCGGCTGATGGATGCCGTGCTCGTCGAGCAGCAGCGGCGCGTCGTCGTTGTACCCGTGCGCACGCGCGGTCGGGTCGTACCACTGGATGTCGACCACCACGATGTCCCACCCGAACGGCAGCAGACGCTCGGCCATCACCTCGGCGTTGGCGATCACCTCGTCCTCGGTCACCGTGGTGCCGAAGCAGTCCCAGGAGTTCCAGCCCAGAGGAGGGGTCGTCGCGCTCACGTCAGTCCAATCACAGTCTTGAGCCCGGTCCGGGCAGTGGCGCGGGCGAACCCGCCCGCAACGTCCTCGAGCGGGACCCGCTCGGTGACCATCGAGCGCACATCGACCAGGCCCTGTTCCACCAGCCGGATCGTCCGCGGGTACATCTCCTTCATACGACGCACCATCACCAGACTCAGCCCCTTGCGGCGTGCGACATGAGCAGGGAACGACGACCGGTCGCCGTCGGGAATCCCGGCGAGAACCACCCGCCCACCCGGGCGGACAGCCGTGACGGCGATGTCGATCGCGTCGTCGGTGCCGGCGATCTCGAACACGACATCGGCACCCAGCCCCCACCGGTGCCAGGTGGCGGCCTCGCGCGCCTCACCGACGTCGAGCACCACATCGGCGCCGTAGCGCGCCGCCGCCTCGCGGCGATGCTGCCGCGGCTCGACGGCGATCACTCGCCCGGCACCGGTGGCCTTGGCGAGCTGGATGGTCAGCAGTCCGATCGGCCCGCAACCGACCACGGTGATCGTGTCACCGACCCGGGTGTGTGCCAGGTCCCACGCGTGCAGCGCGACGCCGAGGGGTTCGAGCATGGCGCCGTCGGCACCGGTCATGCCTTCAGGGAGCGGGTGCAGCAGGGGCGTGGGCCAGGCGATCAGCTCGGCCAGGCCGCCGTCGAGGGTGCTGTGCCCGGCGAAGAGGATGTTCGCGCAGAGGTTGCGGTGCCCGAGCTCGCACATCTCGCAGCGGCCGCACGGGATGGCGGGATCGACAGCGACCGGCACGCCGTCGAGCTCTCCCGAGGCGCCGATGCCTGCGAACTCGTGCCCAGGGATCGTGGGGCGCGTGAGTGTCGCGTCGCCGATACCGCCCTCCCCGAACCAGTGCAGATCGGACCCGCACAGCCCGACGTCGGTCACGCGGACCAGCGTGTATCCCTCGGGCACCTCGGGGTCGGGGAGGTCCTCGAGGCGGATATCGCCCACACCGTGCAGCATCGCCACGCGCATGCCTCGATGTTAGCGTTCACATCGCCGCCTGTCACGTCGCTCTCGGCGCGATCAGCATCCCGGGAGCCGCACCGTCAGGATGCGGTGGAGGTGATCGGCGATCTCGTCCGCCATGTCGAGGGACTCGCGGTCCAGCAGCCACTGCACCTGCAGGCCGTCCCAGATGGCGAGGAGCCGCACGGCGGCCTTCCGGGGATCGACCCCCTCGCGGAGTCGGCCGTCCGCCTGCAACCTCTCGAAGGTGGTGGTCATCGAGGCTCGCAGCGAGGCGTAGCGCTCCACGAAGAACTCGTGCGCCGGATGGTCCGGCGTCGTGGCCTCGGCCGACAGCACGCAGTAGATCTCGACGGCGCCCGGTTCCGTCGCGTTCAGGCGCGCCAGCTCGATCACACCCGCCAGGGTCGCGAGGCCGTCGTCACCGCCGCGGTCCACGATCCGGTCCGCGCGAACGTCGCGGTGGGCCAGCACCTCCCTGAGCAGCTCGATCTTGCTCGGGAAGTGGTGCAGCAGGCCCGCCTCGCTCATGCCCACGCGAGTCGCGATCTCGCGGAGCGACCCGCTGCGGTACCCCGACTGCGCGAACACCTCGAGCGCGGCGTCGAGGATCCTGCGACGCACGTCGCGTGTCTTTCGGTACGGGCCCCGAGGTCGACCGGCGCCCTTGCCTGCTGCCGTCTGCGTCATCGCTGCCTCACCACATCAGTGTGCCGGAGCGAGCGTGCGCCGCTCTCGAGCCAAAACCTAGCGGACCCTCGGGTTTGGTGCTAGCGTGCCGCACCGGACCACGACGGTCCGTGCTGGCCGCGAGAGGACCCGACGATGACCGCCGAGCAGCCGAGCGCCGCGAGCGCACCGACCGACCTCGCACCCCTCGTCGACGCACTCACGCTCGAGCAGAAGGTCGCGCTGCTCACCGGCGCCGACTTCTGGACGACCACGCCGATCCCCGCGATCGACCTGCGTGCGATGGTCCTGTCCGACGGCCCCTCGGGCGTTCGGGGGCCGACGTGGGACGAGCGGGCACCGTCGCTCAACCTGCCGAACGCCACGAGCCTGGGGTCGGCGTGGGACCGCGACCTCGCCCGCCGCTACGGTGCCGCCGCGGCGAGCGAGGCCCGGCGCAAGAACGTCGACGTGGTCCTCGGGCCCACGATCAACCTGCACCGCACGCCGTTCGGCGGGCGGACCTTCGAGGCCTTCAGCGAGGACCCGATCCTCACGGCCGAGCTGGCGGCCTCGTACGTGGAGGGGGTGCAGTCCGGAGGCGTGGCCGCCTGCTCGAAGCACTACGTGCTCAACGACTCCGAGACCGATCGGTTCACGGTGGACGTGCGCACCGACGAGCGAACACTGCGCGAGGTGTACCTGCCGCCGTTCGAGCACGCTGTCACCCGCGGCGCGGCGTGGTCGGTCATGAGCAGCTACAACTCGGTCGACGGCGTCACCATGTCCGAGAACGACCTGCTCGAGACCCCACTGAGCTCGGAATGGGGATTCGACGGCGTGGTGATCAGCGACTGGACTGCGGTGCGTTCGCTCGCGGCCGCATCCGCCGCGCAGGATCTCGCGATGCCCGGGCCGGGTGGGCCGTGGGGACCGGCACTCGTGGACGCCGTGCGCTCAGGCGAGGTCGACGAGTCCGCGATCGACCGCAAGGTGCTCCGGATCCTCGGTCTCGCGCGGAGGGTCGGGGCGCTCGGTGAGTCGCAGGTGCGAGGTGGCGACGACTCCCCCGCACTCGACGGCCCCGCGTTCGTACGGGAGGCGGCCGCCGCGGGCACGGTGCTGCTGCGCAACACCGGTGTGCTCCCTCTCGTGGCGCCGGAGCTGACCACCGTGGCGGTGATCGGGCACAACGCGCGGACGGCGCGCACCCAGGGCGGCGGCTCCGCCACCGTGGTGCCCGAGCATGTCGTCAGCCCGCTGGACGGGATCCGCGCGGCCCTCCCGAAAGCCGCGGTGACGTACGCGGTGGGCGCGGTGGTCCAGGAGGGCGTCGCGGAGCTCGCGCCCACGACCCTCACTCACCCTCGCACGGGCGAGCCGGGGCTGCTCGTACGCTTCCTCGCCGCCGACGGCACCGAGCTGTACTCCGAGGATCGGCGTTCCACGGCGCTCGTGTGGTTCGGCGGCGACGCGCCGCTGGCCGAGACGAGCCAGGTGGTGCTCCAGCTGACGTTGACTCCGGCCGAGACCGAGGACGTCGAGCTGGGGTTCGCCACCGGTGTGCACGGCACGATCGCGGTCGACGGCGAGGTGCTCGTTGACGACACCCCCGTGGTCGAGGGCACCGATCTCGGGGCGGCGTTCTTGTCGCCACCCTCGCTCACGGCACCGGTGCGGCTGGTCGCCGGCGAGCCGAGGCACATCGTCGCGACGTTCGACGTCAGCGCCGACCGCGGCCAGCTCTCGAACGCGTTCTCGGTCACCCTGGGCACGGCGCCGGCAGCCGCCGATGCCGACGCGCTGATCGCCGAGGCCGCTGCGGCAGCCGCATCCGCCGACGTGGCGATCGTGGTCGTGGGAACGAACAGCGCGGTCGAGTCGGAGGGCTTCGACCGCAC
The DNA here is from genome assembly GCF_048594945.1 of Pseudactinotalea sp. Classification (NCBI taxonomy): domain Bacteria; kingdom Bacillati; phylum Actinomycetota; class Actinomycetes; order Micrococcales; family Cellulomonadaceae; genus Pseudactinotalea; species Pseudactinotalea sp. The sequence continues at coordinate 9,872 of NZ_JBMDXJ010000007.1, forward strand.
CACGATCGATCTGCCGGGCCGCCAGGACGACCTGGTGCGCGCCGTCGCGGCTGCGAACCCCCACACGGTGGTCGTGGTCAACGCCGGCGCCCCGGTCGCGCTGCCCTGGCGCGAGGACGTGGCTGCGATCGCCCTCGGTCACTTCGGCGGCCAAGAGTTCGGAGCGGCGCTGGCTGACGTGCTGCTCGGCCGGGCGGAGCCCGGCGGGAGGCTGGCCACGACCTGGCCCGCCACGTCGGACGACGCCCCGGTGACCGACGTGGTCCCGGCGACCGACGGCACGCTCCGCTACGACGAGGGCCTGCACATCGGCTATCGGGCGTGGCTCCGCACCGGCCGCGAACCGGCCTATCCGTTCGGCTTCGGACTGGGGTACACCACCTGGTCCTTCGACTCGGTCGAGTCGAACGAGAGTGCCGACGGCGGTGCCACGCTCCGCGTGCAGGTCACCAACACCGGGGGCCGGTCAGGCAAGCAGGTGGTGCAGGTGTACGCCGAGCGACCGGACTCCGCCCTCGAGCGGCCGGTGCGCTGGCTCGCGGCGTTCGCCTCCGCGTACGCGGAGGCGAGCGAGAGCGCCATCGTGGAGATCGATGTGCCGGCGCGCGCCTTCGAGCACTGGGACGGCGGGTGGCAGCGCGAACCTGGCCTCTTCACCGTGCGGGTAGGCGCCTCGGTGACCGACCTTCCGCTGCGGATCACACGGTGACCGCACCCTGAGCTCACTGGGCGAGCGAGCGCGGACGAATCCTTTCGACCCGACTCTCGACATCGCCGCCGCCATGGTGTTGAATCGTTAAACACCCACGACCTCGAG
>NZ_JBMDXJ010000070.1:0-3197 GCF_048594945.1 Pseudactinotalea sp.
GTTGACGCCGCGGTACGGCTCGCTCTCCGAGAACGCCGCATCCCAGGACTCCACGACCATGCCGGCGTCCTCGTCCCAGAAGTGCCGCAGCTGCACGTCAAGCGCCTCGTCGAGCGCCTCGCGCGCGCCGGGCCGGCCCGCCACCGCGGCGCTCGACGTCGCCAGCACCACGAACGCGTGCGCGTACGCGGCCTTGGTCGAGTCGATCGGCCCGTCCGGCCCGACCTGCGCGAACCAGCCACCGTTCTCGCTGTCCGCAAGCGGCCCCGCCAGGGCCGCCAGCCCGTGGTCGACCATCGACGCCGCGCCCGGCCGCCCCAGCAGCGTCCCGAGCGCGAACGAGTGGATCATCCGGCACGTCACCCACAGGTGTGCGCCCTCGTCGGCGACCGGCTCGCCGTCGGAGTCGAGGTAGCCGAACCCCTCCTCGATCGCGGATCCCGACGCGAACGCCAGCAGCTCATCGGTCTCGCGCTCGAGCCAACGGACGTGTGCAGGGTTGCCCAGCCATCTCATGACGTCGAGCCTAGGGTCACCACGCCTGTCGGAGCCAGTTGGCAAGATGGGGTCCATGAGTGAGCAGAGCAACGACGAGCCCACCACCGAGAACGACCAGGTGAGCGAGGACCAGCCCGACGACGGCGAGAACGGCCAGCGCGTCGTCGTCGCCTCCTCGGAGGGGCTGGGAATCCACGACACGAAGCAGGACCCGACCGCCGCCGTCGCCGAGCCCGCCAAGGTGATGCGGCTGGGCATGATGATCAAGCAGCTGCTCGAGGAGGTGCGGTCCGCACCCCTCGACGAGGCGGCGCGCGAGCGCATGGCCGAGGTGCACGAGCGCTCCCTCACCGAGCTCGAGAGCGGCCTCTCGCCCGAGTTGGTCGAAGAGCTGCACCGGATCACGCTGCCGTTCACCGATGACGGCGCCGCGCCCTCCGATGCCGAGCTCCGCATCGCACAGGCTCAGCTGGTCGGGTGGCTCGAGGGCCTGTTCCACGGCATACAGACCGCCCTGGTCGCGCAGCAGATGGCGGCACAGAACCAGCTGGTCGAGATGCGCAAGGCACTGCCGCCCGGCGTCGGTCCGCAGGGCCACCCGGGCCTGGCGCAGCAGCCACCTTCGATGCCGGAGGCGAGCCAGGGAACGGGTCAGTACCTCTGACCCGACCCCGGCTCAGCCCTTGACCGAACCGGCCAGCAGCCCTCGCACGAAGTAACGCTGCAGCGCGAAGAACACGACCAGCGGGATGATGATCGAGACGAACGCGCCTGCGGTCAGCAGGTGCCAGTCCTGACCACGGTCGCCGGTCATCGCCGCCAGCGCCGCCGTGAGCGGCTGGATGATCCGGTTCCCACCGGAGAACGTCAGACCGACCAGCAGGTCGTTCCACACCCACAGGAACTGGAAGATCGCGAAGCTCGCGATCGCCGGCAGCATCAGCGGCAGCATGATCCGCAGGAACACCGTCACGTGCCCGGCACCGTCGATGCGGGCCGCCTCGATCAGGTCGCGGGGCACCTCGGACATGAAGTTGTGCAGCAGGAAGATCGCCAGCGGCAGCGCGAAGATCGAGTGCGCGATCCACAGCGGCAGGAACAGCAGCGTGGACCCCGCTCCGGTGTCGTTGAAGAAACGCAGCAGCGGGATCAACGCCATCTGCAGCGGCACGATCTGCAGCGTGAACACGCCCACGAACACGAGGTCGCGTCCGCGCCACTCCAGCGCCGAGAACGCGTACGCGGCCATGATCGCCAGGGCGAGCGGGAGCAGCGTCGAGGGCACCGCGATCACGATCGAGTTCAGGAAGTACTGCGACAGGTCGGTCGACGACGACCCTCCGAGCACCTGCTGGTAGTTCTCCAGCGTGAAGGCCGGCTCGGAGAAGAACGTCCACCACCCTGACCCCTTGATCTGCGCCTCGGGCCGCAGCGAGGACAGGAAGAGACCGAACGTGGGGACCGTCCAGAGCACGGCGATGACGATCGCGACCGCGCTGCCGATCCGGTTCGTGAGCGCCGACTTCAAGGTCGACGACGCGCTGCGGCCGTTGCCGCCACCCATGGCGCGGGTGGCTTGATCGGCCTCGCTGAGCGTGGGAGCCGTCATCCCCGCACCTCCCGGTTCTTCGCCATCTGTCGCACGTTGAAGACCACGAGCGGCACCACCAGCAAGAAGATGAACACCGCCATGGCCGAGCCCAGGCCGTTGTTGCCGAACACGAACGACTGGTCGTACATCTGGTTGGCGAGCACCTGGGTGTCGAACTGCGCGCCGGTCATGGTGCGGGTGATGTCGAAGATCTTGAGCGTCGCGATCGAGATGGTGGTGAGCACGACCACCAGTGCGGGTCGGATGCTCGGCACCGTGATGTTGCGGAACAGCTGCCAGGCGTTGGCGCCATCGAGGCGGGCGGCTTCGATGATGTCGAGCGGAACGGCCTTGATCGATGCCGACAGGATCACCATCGCGAACCCAGCTTCGATCCAGACGAGCACAAGGATCAGGAAGACCGTGTTAGCGGGCGCGTCCTGCAGGAATCGGACCGGTTCCAGGCCCAGCGAGGTGAGCAGGGCGTTGAGGATGCCGATCTGGTCCTGCCCGGCGCCCTTGTAGTCGTAGACGAACTTCCAGATGATGCCCGCACCCACGAACGAGATCGCCATCGGGAGGAACAGCAGCGCCTTGGCCACCTTCTCCAGCCGGGACCGGTCGATCAGCACGGCGTAGACGAGGCCGATCGCCGTCGAGAGCAACGGGGTGAGGATGACCCACAAGAACGTGTTCCTGAAGGCGATCAGGCTCGCGTCCGCCGTCAACGCCGTCACGTAGTTGTCGAGACCCACGAAGTTCTGGCTGCGCGAGTCCATGAAGGACATCCACGTGGTGCGGATGAACGGGTAGATCAGGCCGATCCCCAGCATCAGCAGGGCGGGACCTACGAAGACCGCGATGACCGCAGGGGTCCGCGCCTTGCCGCGCAGCCCGTCAGCGACCTTGGCGACCAGCAGCAGCACGCCCACCACGGCGGCGAACAGGATCACGGCGATCACCAGGTGACCGATCCTGTGGTTGAGCAGGAAACCCACGCCTCACTCCTCTCTGAGAGACGACGGCGGAGGGCCGGGGGGGGGGGGGGGCGGCGAGCCCCCCCCCCCCCGGGGGGGGTTAAGCACCGGCCCGCGGAGGGGAGGCGCCG
>NZ_JBMDXJ010000071.1:0-8462 GCF_048594945.1 Pseudactinotalea sp.
GGGGCGGCCGGGCTCCCCTAACCCGTGCGCCACCTGGCGCACCACTCTTACCGTCCCGCGGCCCCGCGGTCTTGCGGGGCGGGGCCGCGGTGACACTCGTGAGGGCGTGCCCAGCTCAGGCGGTCTCGGTCACCGCGGCGATCGGGGCATCGGCGAGGTCGCCGCCCTCGTGGATGACCTCCGGCACGGTGGCCGCTTCACGCGACCAGCCGCGCGAGACGTACAGCAGCAGGCCGGCGGCCACGAGGATCGTGCCGCTCATGACGGCCGCCATCGTGAGGGCGCTCGCCTCGCCGAACAGGCCAGTCACCGGAGCGATCGCCGCCCCCACGCCGAACTGCGACGCGCCAAGCAGTGCGGCTGCGCTGCCTGCCTGGTGGGCGTTGCGCTCGAGGGCGATCGCCGGCACCGAAGGCATCACGAACCCGGCGGTGCCGAGCACGAGCACGAGTGCGACGATCAGCGGGCCGACCCCCGCGACGGTGCGCCCCACTGTCGCCGCGACCGCCACGAGCACCAGTGACAGCACCACGCCGACCGGCACCACCACAGACAGGATCCGCTCCGGGCTCACCCTCCCCGCAAGCGCTCCGTTGATCTGCGAGCCGGCAGTCACGGCGATCGCGCCCGCACCGAAGATGAGTGCGAACTGTTGCGCGGTCAGGCCGAAGCTGTCCTGGAACACGAACGTCGAGGTCGAGACGTAGGTGAACATCGCCGCCATGTAGAAGCCGGCGAGCAGCGCGAGCGCCACGAACGAGCGGTCCCGGAGCAGCGACCCGTACGAGGCGAGCGCGGGGCGGAGCCCGCCGGAGCGGCGATACTGCGCAGGCAGGGACTCCCGCAGGAACGCGGTCACGAGCGCTAGCAGCACCGCGCCGACGCCGGCGAGCACGAAGAACATCGAGCGCCAGTCGCCGAACCGCAGGATCTGCGCGCCGAGGGTCGGGGCCAGGATCGGCGCGACCCCGACGATGAGCATGAGCCGGGCGATCACCTTGGCGACGCGCGGGCCGGAGAACCGGTCCCGCACGATGGCCATCGACATCACCATGCCGGCAGCCGCTGCGAACCCCTGAACCCCTCGCAGCGCGGCGAGCGCCACGATCGAGTCGGTGAACGCAATACCCAACGAGACGAGCGCGTAGAGAGAGAACGCCGCGATCAGCGGGCGGCGACGACCCAACGAGTCGGACACCGAACCGATGACAAGCTGGCCGAGAGCCAGGCCGATCAGCGTGGTGGTCATCGTGAGCTGCACGCTCGCCGCGGACGTGCCGAGGTCCGTCGCGATCTCGGGAAACGCGGCGAGGTAGAGGTCGATGGTGAGCGGCCCGACGGCGGTCAGCGCCGAGAGCAGCAGGACGAGGCCGGCCGGGATGCGGCCGGTGAGGGGCGGCTGGGCTGGTCGACCGCCGTGCGTGGTGGGCACGGTCGACTGGGAGGTGGTCACGGGATCCGCAACGCTCGACCGAGCAGGCTCCATTCCCGGAACGCGCGGTCGTCTTGGGTGGTGGGCATCCTCCCCTCCAGGTCGGACCATTCCGCGCTGCGCGGGCGTGCTCCGGTCGCCATGAATCTGCCGGCGATGCGGAATGCCGCCGCGATCAGGCGGTCAAGCGCCGCCGCAGCAGGGCCAATGCCGCGCCGGCGACCAGTAGCCCTATGGCCGCGGCGAGCGTGAGACCGGCCCCATCAGGCACGCCGGAGTCCGGCAGGCTTGGGGTTCCAGGCGCGGCATCGGTCGGGTCGCCACCCGTGGGGTCCTCACTGGTGGGGTCGTCGGTGGGGTGGGGAGTCGGGCCCACCGCCGCCGGGGCCACGGTGATCGTCAACGTGATCGAACCGCCGCCGTCGCCATCACGATCGACGACCGAGAACGTCGCCTGCACATCGCCGGCCTGCGCGTAGGTGTGCGTCACGGGCGGATCGGCAGGCCCGACCACTTCCACCACAGGTGAGCCGTCACCCCAGTCGACGCGGTACGTGAACAGCTCGGCCATGTCAGCGCTCGAGGGGTCGTCCGCGCTCACCTTGAGCGTGAGCGGTTCCCCGACGACGGCGGCGGTCGGGCCGTCCACGATCACGTCCGGCCCGGTGTTGCTCACCTCGATCTCGCCGGCGGCGAGCTCGGTCAAGCCGTCGACGGCGGCGCTCACCTCGATCGGATAGGTCGCCGGGCCGTCGTCGATCCCGAACGCCTCGAGCTCGGCCCAGGTGAGCAGCACCTCGTGGCCGGAGGCATCGGAGAAGTCGCCGTCGCCGTCGAGATCCCAGCCGATCGTGGCGGTGCTGCTCGACCCGGCCGCGGACAGCGTGAGGCCCTCGCCCTCCGCGATGGCGTACGGGCCACCGGCCGCGGCGATCGGGGACACCTCGATCTCCGCACTGCCGGTGCTGCCGACGAAGCCTGCGCCAGGCTCGAACGTGGCGGTCAGCGTGAGGGCGCCTGCGGGCGGCTGGACCTCGAGCGTGGCCGTGCCGGCGGTGAGCGGTGCGGAGCCGAGCTCCTCCGAGCCAGTGCTGAACGTGACCGATCCGGCAGCGCTCACGCTCGCGTTGTCCGCCGTGACGTCGGCGGTCAGGGTGACCGTGTCGCCGTCGACGGCGTCCGGCGGTGCGGTCACCACGGTGCTGGTGGGCATCGCGGTCGGCGTGACGGAGGCCGAGTCCGTGCTCGGGGCGAACGTGTCCGATCCGAGGTACTCCACGAGCACCACGACCTCATCGGTGCTGGTCGGCGTGACCGTCACCGACGTGGTGGCGAGATCAGCGGCGGCGACCTCCGTCTCGTCGCCGTCGATCGTGAAGCGGACCGTGCCGTCGGTGACAGTCCCGCCGTCGCCCGTGAGGGTGGCGGTGACCTCGACCGGTTCGTGCGCGCGCGGTGAGGCCGGATCGATGCCGATCTCGAGCGTCGTCGGCGAGACCACGGTGACCTCGATCGGGTCAGCCGTGCTGTCGGTCCAGCCATCAGCGCCGGTGTAGTCGGCCGTGATCACGTGGGTGCCACGCGCGAGCCCGGACAAGGTCACGGTGACAACGCCGTCCTCGTCGGGGGTGCCGACGTTGATGGGCACGCCACCGTCGACCGCATAGGCGACGGTGCCGGCGTCGACCGGATCGCCACCCGAGGTCACGGTGGCGGTGACCTCGACGTCGTCGCCGGCACCAGCGCTCGCGGGCGCGTCGAGGATGATCGCGGTCGGGCTCTGCGCGAGCACCTCGACCTGGATCGCGACGGCGTCGGTCCAGCCGTCGGCGCCGGTGTAGGTGGCGTCGATGGTGTGCGTGCCGCGGTCGAGGCCGGCGATCGTGAAGGCGACCTCGCCGGCCGCATCGGGTGTGCCGACGCTCACCGGGGTGCCCTCGTCGACCGAGTAGCTCACGCTGCCGGCCGTGACCGGTGTACCGCCCTCGCTCAGCACGGTGGCCACCACGTCGACGTCGTCGCCGGCAGCAACGGTCGCCGGCGCTGCGAGGCTGATCGTCGTGCCCTCCTGAACGGCCACGACATGGGCGTTGCTGACCGAGCCGGTCCAGCCGGCGGCTCCGACATACTCGACCACGATCGTGTGGTCGCCGCGTGGCAGGTCGGTGATGGTGAAGTCGACCTGTCCCTCGGCGTCCGGGCTGCCCAGACCCAACAGAGGCCCTCCGTCGAGGCTGTAGCTGAGCGAGCCGCTGCTCGCCGGGTCGCCACCGACCCCGATCACGGTCGCGACGACCTCCAGGTCCCCACCGAGCGGGACAGCGTTCGGGGCATCGACCGTCACGTCCGTGGCCTCGGTGGCCATGATGTCGATCGGCTCGGCCTCGGAGTCGCCGTACTCGTCGGCGCCGGTGTAGCTGGCGGTGATCGTGTGGTTGCCGCGCGCCAGGTCGGTCAGCGTGAAGGTGACCTCGCCGTCGGCGTCGGGGGTGCCGGCCTCGATCGGCGTGCCGCCGTCGACTGCATAGGAGACGGTGCCGGCATCGACCGGGTCGCCATCGGCCGTCACGGTCGCGGTGACCTCGGCGTCCTCGCCGGCCACCACGGTGGCCGGAGCGTCCAGCACGACCTCTGTCGCGATGCCGGTGCTCAGCTCCAGGCACCAGTCCCGGGCCAAGAAGCCCGCATCACCCGGGGCGTTGTCCACGATGTACAGCTCCCATGTCCCGTTCGCATCGGTGCCGGCGAAGGCGTCGGCGAACGTGGTGGCGCTTGAGGGCGCAGGTGCGGGGGCCGGGAAGCCGTCATGGGCGCCGTCGAGATTCGTCGGCACGAAGGTTCCGGACGCGAGCGGGCCGGCGATCACCTCGCCGTCGTCGGAGAATGCGAGATCCAGGTCGGAGACCGAGTGCTGCCCGACGTCGCTCAGCACGACCAGGCCCTCGCCCGACGGCGAGACCAGCATGATGTCGAGATCGGCGACGTTGGCGTGGCTCAGGCCGTTGATGTGCACCTGGGCGTCCGTCACGAGCCCGCCAGTGTCCTCGACGAAGACCCGGAGCGGGTAGGCCCGCGGTACGCCGACGGCCGGGAGCTGGGTGCCGCCCGGGCTCGGCGGGTTGCAGTAGAGGTTCCCCGTCACGCTGGTGGGATCGTCCGCAACCAGGTCGAACGTCGTCGAGCTGGACAGGAAGCCGTCCGTGCCCTCGTACTCCACCGTGAAGGGTGACGTGCCTTCGTTGGACCAGCCGCTGGGGAAGGACACCGTGGCGTTGCCGGTGTCGTCGAGCTCGGCCGAGTAGCCGGCGTCCGGGCCCCAGAAGATGACGTCACCCTCGGTGACCGGCTGGCCGCCCGAGGTCACCTGCGCCGACAGCTCCATCGGCTCGCTCGTCAGCATCGGGTTCGGGGTCGCGCTCGCCGTGATGGTGGTGGGGGCTGCGGTCTCGCTCGTGGTGATCGTGACGCTCCAGCCGCCGGCGATCGAACCGTCGTCGCCGGTGGCGTCGTCGACGATGTACAGCGACCATGCGCCGTTGGGGTCGATGCTGCCGAAGGCATTGGCGAGCGTCGTCGCGCTGCTCGGAGCTGGTGCCGGCGCCGGGAAGACGTCCGCACCCGTGGCCGCGTTCGCCGGCGCGTAGGTGCCTGTGGGCAGCGTGCCGTTCTCGGGGAATCCGGCGCCGCCGTCGGCGAGTGTGACGTCGACGTTGCCGGCGCTCAGGATGTCGCCGCCGACGTCGGACATCAGCACGAGGTTCGCACCGCTCGGGGCGACCAGCAGCACGTCCATGTCGTTGACGAACAGATGGGTCAGCCCGTGGAGCGTGACCGACACCTCGGTGATGGCGCCGGTCATCCCCGAGACCTCGATCGCGGAGGGATAGGGCGCTGCCGGCTGCACCTCGCCGACTTCTGTGGGCGAGCCGATGGTGATCGAGGCGGTGTTGCTGAAGGTCGTCGGACCGTCCGCCACAGCCGGGGCTGCCAGGGCGACCGCCCCGATCGCGCTTGCGGCTAGCAGCGCGGCCGCACCGGCTGCCAGGCGTGCTTGTACTGACCGGACCCGGTGTGGCTGGCGCATGACGGCTTCCCCTGCCTGCCCGGGTCCGCTCGGCGGGCCAGGGCGCTCGGCCTGAGCGAGCGCGCAGACCGCTCAACATGCTGTCGACGAACGCTCGACAACACAACAGTTGACGTCTCACGAGTTCGGATTGAGACCTGATCGTGACATTCCAGAACGCAAGACATCACATCTCGGTCTCTGGTCGCCGTCGGGCATGGTGGGTCGACGGCAGGTGGCGCTACCGTGCGCAGCATCCGGTCCGGACCGGCCGGCCCGACGGGCTCGACGGACGCAGCAGGAACGGCTCGCGATGTCAGAGTTCGGCAGCGCGTGACCCTCACGCTGCTCTCGAGCGCGTCACCTCACTGGCACATCGACAAGGAGCTCACCCCATGGACGTCTTCCTCGGCACCATCCAGCTGTTCGGCTTCAACTTCGCGCCTCGTGGCTGGGCGCTGTGCCAGGGCCAGCTGCTCGCGGTCAGCCAGAACTCCGCTCTGTTCTCGTTGCTCGGCACCACGTACGGCGGTGACGGGCAGACCACGTTCGCCCTCCCCGACCTGCGAGGTCGAGTGCCGATGGGGCAGGGCCAGGGTGCGGGGCTCAGCGGCCGCGTCGTTGGCGACGTCGGGGGTACCGAGGCCGTGACCCTGACCCCGGGACAGCTCCCTGCTCACACGCACGGAGTCTCCGCAGCGTCTGCCGCGACCAGCAAGTCGCCGTCGGTTGCGCGCCCGGCGGTCGCCGCCGGCGGTGCCGCCTACGGCACCGCAGCGACCGTGTCGATGGCTGCCGGCATGGTGCAGCCCGCCGGTCAGAGCCAGCCGCACGACAACATGCAGCCCTATCTCGTGGGGAACTGGTGCATCGCCGTCGAGGGCATCTTCCCCACGCGACCCTGAGGCTCTCAGCCCTCCCCGCGGATGAACGCTTCGACCTTGGCACGGGCGGTCTCGTCGTCGTACTGCTCGGGCGGGCTCTTCATGAAGTAGCTCGACGCGGACAGGATCGGGCCGCCGATGCCGCGGTCCTTGGCGATCTTCGCGGCGCGGAGGGCGTCGATGATGATGCCGGCGGAGTTGGGGGAGTCCCACACCTCGAGCTTGTACTCGAGGTTCAGCGGCACCTCGCCGAACGCGCGACCCTCGAGGCGCACGTATGCCCACTTGCGGTCGTCGAGCCACGCCACGTAGTCGCTCGGGCCGATGTGGACGTTGCGGTCCTCCTTCTTCCCCGCGAGCGGGGAGTCGTGCAGGTTGGAGGTAACGGCCTGAGTCTTGGAGACTTTCTTCGACTCCAGCCGGTCACGCTCCAGCATGTTCTTGAAGTCCATGTTGCCGCCGACGTTCAGCTGGTAGGTGCGGTCCAGCACCACGCCGCGGTCCTCGAACAGCTTCGCCAGCACGCGGTGCGTGATGGTCGCGCCGACCTGGCTCTTGATGTCGTCGCCCACGATCGGGACACCCGCCGCGCGGAACTTCTCCGCCCACTCCGGCGTGCCCGCGATGAACACCGGCAGCGCGTTGACGAACGCCACGCCGGCGTCGATGGCGGCCTGCGCGTAGTGCTTCGCGGCGTCCTCGGACCCCACCGGCAGGTAGCAGATGAGCACGTCGGCGCGCGCGTCGCGCAGCGCCTGCGCGGTGTCCACCGGCTCGGCGTCGGACTCGGTGATGGTCTCGCGGTAGTACTTGCCGAGCCCGTCGAGCGTGTGGCCACGCTGCACCGGCACGCCCAGGGGCGGGACGTCGGCGATCGTGATCGTGTTGTTCTCGCTCGAGGCGATCGCTTCCGACAGATCGAACCCGACCTTCTTGGCGTCCACGTCGAACGCCGCCACGAACTCGATGTCACGCACGTGGTACTCGCCGAACTCCACGTGCATGAGTCCGGGCACCGTCGCGCGCGGGTCCGCGTCACGGTAGAAGTGGACGCCCTGCACGAGCGAGGCGGCGCAGTTGCCCACGCCGGCGATCGCGACTCTGATGGATCCCATTCGTTCCTACTCCTCGGTGATGTCCGACGGCGGAGCCGCCGTGGTCTGGTCGGTCGGGTGGGGTGATGGCTGAGTTCGCTCGCTGGTGATCAGGTCCTCGAGCCAGCCGACCTCGCGGTCGATCTGCTCGAGGCCGTGCCGCTGCAGCTCGAGCGTCCAGGCGTCGCGGCGCTCGCGGTTGCGGTGCATCTGCTCCCGCATCGCCTCCCGACGCTCGAGCATCCGCATCCGCCTGCCCTCGAGGATCCGCAGCCGCACCTCGGGCTGGACCTCGTCGAACAGCGAGAACCGCACGTCGAAGTGCTCGTCCTCCCACGCGTCGGGGCCGGTGCTGCCGAGGGTGGTGGCGAGCCGCTCCTTGCCGTCGGCGGTGAGCTGGTAGACGATCCGTGTCCGCTTGCCCGCGAGCGCGTGCGGGAGCTCGGCGGTGTCGACGGGCTCGATGTGTCCCGCCGCCGTGAGGCTCTTCAGCGCGGGGTAGAGCGAGCCGTAGGAGAGCGCGCGCACGGCGCCGAGCGTGGCGTTCAGCCGCTTGCGCAGCTCGTAGCCGTGCAGGGGTGAGTCCTGCAGCTGGCCGAGGATGGCCAGCTCGAGGACGTCGGACCGTGCGCGCATCGTTCCCTGCGAGGTGCGGGACCACACGGGCGGATGCCTCGGGTGGATGTATCGGATTGATACATTAGCGCACCTGACAAAGTCAACCGTATGTCAGGTTGTGGGCAGCCAGGCCGCCGGTCTCAGGTCCGGAGCGGAGCGAGCGCGCCCGTGGTCTTCTCCAGCAGGTCGAGGAGGTTCGCGAGCTCGCCGGGGCGGCGGTCGACCGGTGTGAACGCGCCCTCGGTCCAGTCGAGGAACTCGTACAGCGCGACCTGGTGCCGCACGACCGTGCCCATCGTGTTCGCGATGATGCCCCGCCACTGCTCGGTGGCGCGAGTGCCGCCGTCGGCGCCGTAGGAGACGATGCCGAA
>NZ_JBMDXJ010000072.1:0-14398 GCF_048594945.1 Pseudactinotalea sp.
AGATGCTCCACCGAGTGACGACGCGCCTGCTGCCGCGGCCACCCGTGGAAGCGTCGGCCCACCACGTCGAGGTGGTAGCCGACCTTGCGCAACGGGTTGTGCCCCCTCGGCGGGTCCTGGAAGATCATCGAGAGCGGCAGCCGGCCATGCCGGCGCTCCCGGGCGCCTATCTCGCACGGCCGACCGTCGAACGTCGCCTCATCAGCGCTCACCTCGGACCCCGCCGGCAGCAGGTCCATGATCGTGCGCATCAGCATGGTCTTGCCGCTGCCTGACTCCCCCACCACGCCGACCACACCGCCCTGCGGGACGCTCAGGTCGACCCCGCGCAGGATCTCCGCGGGCGCCGCACCACGACGCCCGATCTGCAGCCAGACATCGCGCACGTCCAGGATCGGGGTGCCGGTCGCAGTGGTGCTCATAGGTCCTCCAGCGTGGTCGCCCGGCGCACCAGGTTCCCGAGCACGTTGAACGAGTAGACCGACGCCATGATCAGCAGTCCCGGCACGATCGCCAGCAGCGGTGCACGCTGCATACCGCTCTGCGCCGTCTGCAGCAACGACCCCCACGAGGACATCGGTTGCTGGATCCCCAGGCCCAGGAAGCTCAGTGCGGCCTCGGTCATCATCGCCGAGGAGATCGTCCCGGTCGCGGCGATGATGATCGTGCCGATCACCGCGGGAACCACGTGCCGCGCCACGATCGTCGGTCTGCCGAGCCCGATGAAGTCCGCGTAGACCACGTAGGTGCGCTCCTTGGCGGACAGTGTCTCTGCCCGCACGAGCCGAGCGATCGGCATCCACGTCAACCCACCGATGATCAGGATGATGGTCAGCAGTCCCGGCCGCAGGAACACGCTGGCCACGATCACCAGCACGATCCACGGGATGGAGCTGAGGAAGTCCACCAGGCGCATCAGCGCCACATCGACCCAGCCGCCCAGAAAGCCCGCCGTGAGACCGAGGGTGACCCCGATCAGCAATGACGCCGCCATCGCTGCCAGACCCACCAGCAGGGAGATCCGGCCACCATCGATCACGCGGGCGAGGTAGTCGCGGCCGATCTCGTCGGTGCCCAGCCAGTGCTCGGCGCTGGGACCGGCGCTCATGTTGCCGACATCCGGCGTCGTGGGGTCGAGCGGGAGCACGGGAGCCAGGGCGGCCGCGCCCATCAGCAGGGCAAGCATGACCACGGCCACCCAGCCGCTCGGGGTGCCGCGCAGCACCGACCAGAGCCGCGACCCCAGCCCGCGTCGACCTGACCGCGTGGCGGACACCGGTCCGGGCTCCGGCGGCTCGAGGTGCGTCGGGTCCAGCTGCGTCACCTCGTTGCGCAGGTCGGGGCCGGGAGCGTCCGCCGGCCCCGGCGACTGGCCGCTCACAGGGCGCTCCTCACGACGCACCCCGGAGACGGATCCGCGGATCGACGAGGAAGTAGGTGACGTCGGCGACAAGGTTGCCGATGATCACCAGTGACGCCGACAGCAGCAGCAACGCCAGGATGACCGGGTAGTCGAGGCTGCGAGTCGCCGTCAGCAGGTACTGGCCGATCCCCGGCCAACCGAAGATGGTCTCGGTGATCACGGCACCGGTCACGATCAGTGGCAGCGCCATCCCCGCCTGCGTCACGACCGGCAGCAGCACGTTCCGCAGCACATGCCGCGTGAAGACCTCACGAGGGCGCGCGCCGTAGGCGCGCTGCACGGTCACATAGTCCGAGGACAGCTGGCCCATCGTCGAGGACCGCACGTAGCGGGACAGCTCCGGGAAGAAGGCAACCGTCAGCGCCGTGAACGGCATCGCGAAGTGCAGCAGGAAGTCGCCCAGGTCCCCCTCGCGCCCCACCGTGTGCATGCCGATGATGGGCAACCAGCCCAGGTGGTAGGCGAAGACGTAGATCAGGATCAGCGCGAACCAGAACGTCGGCGTCGACAGCCCCACGGCGTTGAGCGTGTCGATCACCGAGTCGACCCACTTGCCGCGGTTCGCGCCCGCGGTCAGGCCGAGGGCCAGCGCGATCAGCACCGCCGTCAGGTAGGCGGGCAGCACGAGCATCATGGTGTTCGGCACGCGAAGGGCGATGTCGGCGCCGATGTCGCGTCGCGTCGTGAGCGAGTAGCCGAGGTCTCCGTGCAGCACCGCGGTCATCCAGTGCCAGTACTGCACGTACCAGGGGTCGTCCAGGCCGTAGCGCTGCGCCAGCGCGTCCTTGGTGGCCTGCGACATCGACGGGGTCGAGATGGAGTCGATCACGTCGTACGGCGCCAGCTGGATCAGCAGGAAGGTCACGACGGTGACCAGCAGCAGCAGGGGGATCGCCTGGGCGAGGCGGATCCCGACGTAGCGCAGCACTGGGCGTTCCTTCCTCTGTGCGCACGGCTGTGGTCGCGAGGACCTGACGAGCCTGCTGCGCGAGCGGGCTCGTCAGGTCAGGGCCGGTCACTGCTCGGTGAGCAGCTCCCAGTGCTCCAGAGAGTAGATCGCCACGGGAGTCGAGTCCTCGACGCCACCGATGCGCTCGTTGAAGACGAGGATCCGGTTGTTGTCCACGATCGGGAAGAACACTGCGTCCTCGGCGATCTGGCGCTGCAGGTCGAGGTAGATCGCCTGCCGTTCGCTGTCGTCCAACGTGGCAGCACCGGCATCGAAGAGGGCGTCGGTGTCGGGGTTGGAGTAGTCGAAGTAGTTGGCGGACGCGCCGGTGCGGAACAGCGCCCCGTAGAAGTCCGGGTCGTTGCCCATGATGTAGCCGCCCAGGAACAGGTCGAAGGAGGCCTCGGCCGGGTTGTCGAGCTCGGCGTACAGCGCGGAGGAGTCGAGGCCGGAGAGGCGGACAGTCACACCGATCTGGGAGAGCTGCTGCTGGATCAGGGTCGCCTGGACCGCCTGCGCCGGATCGGTCGAGGTGTAGGCGAGGGTCACCTCCAGCCCGCTCACGCCCGCTTCGGTGAGCAGCGTCTCCGCCTGGTCTCGGTCCTGCTCGTACGTCTCGACCCCGTCGGTGCTGAAGTACGGGTTCGACGGCGGGAGGATCGTCGCCGCGCTGTCGAAGTAGTCCTCGGACAGGTAGGCCGCGACGTTCAGTTCCTCGCGGTCGATGCCGAAGAACAGCGCCTGTCGCACGCGAACGACCTCGAGTACGGGCTTCGTCTCGATCGCACCGAGATAGGCCACCCGCCCTTCGCTGTACACGTAGGGCTCGACGGGCGCGCCCTCGAGGTCGCCGAGCTCGGCGGGGAGCACAGCGGCGCCGTCGATCTCACCGGTCTGCAGCGCCGCCTTGATCGTGTCGGCGTTCGTCACGATCCGCAGGTTCAGGTTCGCGATCTGCGGTGCGCCGCCGTAGTAGCTCTCGTTCGCCTCGAGGCGCAGCAGCTCGCCTGGTCGGTACTCCGCGAGTGCGTAGGGGCCGGTCCCGACGGCGATCGGGTCCAGCTCGGTCACGGACAGGTCGTCCAGCTCCCCGTAGACGTGCTCGGGGAGGATGTACGTCTCGGTCGCGAGGTTGTTGGCGGCCGCCGCGGAGATGCCCGGCAGGTCGAAGCGCACGGTGTGCTCGTCGACGGCGGTGGCCGTGATCGGCTCGCCACCCACCAGCAGCGAGTCCGCGTTCCCGTTCTCGACCTTGGCCTTCTCGGTGTAGGTGAACACGACGTCGTCCGCGGTGAGAGGTTCGCCATCCGACCAGAGCACGTCCTCGCGCAGCGTGACGGTGACCGACAAACCGTCGGGCGCCGTCTCGATGCTCTCGGCCAGCTCGGGGGTGAGCGAGCCATCCGGCTCGATCCGTGCGAGCGGCGAGTACACGAGGTTGGTGGTCGTCAGGCCCCATCGGTCGCTGACGTTGATCGGGTTGAGCGACATCGGGTCGCCCCCGATCGCGAAGTTGAGCGTGCCGGTCCCTTGGGTCTCGGCTTCACCGCCGCCCTCTGCCGACGGCGTGGTGTCCACGTCCGCGGGTGAGGAGCAGGCCACCAGAGCCAGTACGGCGCTCAGCGTCGCTCCGACTGCTGCCAAAGACCTGGACGTTCGCATGTGTGGATGAACCTTCTTCTCGGGCCGATATGGGCAATCGTCGACGCGCTCTCCTGGCCCTCGGCCTCGTCGCGGTACCTCCACGCTGCCCTGACCGGACCAGCGTCACCCGTTTCTCGACGCCCATCGAGCTGCGGACGAACCTGTCTCAGCCTGCGGGACTCTCGATGACCGTACATCGAAACATGGCCGACGGCGGATGGCTGGCTCGTTGGCCTCGTCACGCCGGCGGTTGGTGCTCGAGGACGCGTATCTGCATGGCTGGCACGGGCACACGCGGCTGCGCCGCCGTGAGCGTGCCTCCGGTCAGTTCTCGGACAGGCGCCCCCGAATCGCTGAGATCCCAGTCCTGGGCCTCCGAGGAGACATTGACGACGACAGTCCAGGAGCGCCCCTGTGTCGACTGCACGTGCCAGGCTCGCAGCGCTCCGGCGGTGGCGAGGGCCGTCGTCATCGGGGCCGTCCCGGGGTCGCCGACGTGCAGCAGGTAGGCGACGTCGATGATGGTGGTGTGTGGTGGCACGTACTGGGTGTGCTTGATGGCATCGATCGCGAACGTCTCGACGTGCAGCGACTGCAACGGCCCGCCTGCTGGCGCGGGTGAACGCAGAAGCTGGATGCTGCTCTCAGTCAGCGATCGGACGGTGACCACGTCATCGATCGTGACCTCGTGCCCCACCTCGGTCGATGAGAGGTCCGACGCGACACGATCAAGCGGGAGGACACGGCCATCGGCGGTCCGGAGAGTGCGACGGCCGCCGTTGTAGACGTCGTTGGGTACTCCGAGATTGAGGCCGTGCCATCCGAGCAACCCGACGGACCAATCAGCGGTGCGTACCAGTTGCAGGCCGAGCACCGTCGCGTCGTCGGGCAGCGCGACCATCATGATCGTGCTCTGAGCGGCGGCGCTGCCTTGCCATCCCTCGGCGATTCTCAGCTCGGTGCCTTCGACGACCTGACCGACGGTGGCGAAGCCGCCGTCGAACGCGGACTGCCAACGCGTGGTGACCCGCCGCTTGGGTCGGCCGGAGTCGAAGCCCTCCTGCGAGGTGTTCTCGCCCTCGAGGTACAGGCGTGGCGCGAGGTTGAGGTGGTACTCAGCCATGTCCCCGCGCGAGGTGGGCACGCACAGTCCCTGGGTCGTGGTGAAGGCACGCCAGCTGTGTGAGGCGAGGCGCCGCGGTCCGCGGACCATCACCAGGCCGTGCTCGTCGTCCGACCAGGCCACCGTCGGCGAGGAGAGCACCGCCGGCGGGGAGGATATCTCGAGTGCCGGCTGAGCTGCCGTGCCCGACGCGTCGTGCGCGACGAGGAAGGCGAGTGCGTTGGCACGATCGGACTCAAGCCGCGTGTAGTAGTACGGACGGCGCTCCTGCAGGTGATTCAGTCTGCGGTCGTAGAACGCACCTCGCTCGCTGGCTTCGGCTGCGACCAAATTGAGATATCCGGCGATGACGTCGTCCGCTCGTTCGTCTTCGAGGTGATCGCGTGCATAGAGCGCCGCCAAGGGGACGTACTCCTGACAGTAGGCGTATCGCACACGCGAGTCGCCCCCGAGGCGAATGAGGCGGGCGTCGGGTGTGAGGCAGGTGCGCAACCGCTCCCACAGCACGTCCTGGTGCAGGTGCAGCAGCTCCGGCACTGGCAGGCCGGCGGCGACCTGGTCGAAGTGGAGCAGACTCGCCTGGCTCGCGCAGATGACCATGTAGCCCAGGTTGAGGTAGGCGTGATGATCCAGTGCCATGGAGTCGAAGAAGTTGGCACCGAGGTGACGATCCGCGAGCGGGGCGCCGTCGTACACGGTGTGATCGTCGACATCCTGACGCAGGCTGACACCATTCGCCAGAAAACTGAGCGCCCGCTCCCGGTAGCGCTCGATGCCCGGGGCGTCGGGGATGCGGGTGAGGGTGCGCCACAGCAACGCGCCGTTCCACAGGTTCGACTCAGGGTCGTTGCGCCCTTCGTTGCCCCAGAGTCCGGCGACCACCCCGGGGGTGGGGCCGCGGTGGTACGAGGTGGACAGCCAGTCGGACTCGCTGAGCAGCACGCGTTCTGCCCGCCGCCGCAGATCGTCGCCGGCTTCACCGAGGAGATCCAAGCCCAGCCAGGCACGCTCGATGCCGAGCGCACTGATCCAGGTGTGTCCCCAGCTCCGCCCGTCGGCGCACCGCCCTGGTCCGGAGAGGTGGGAGTTCCAGGCGAACCGGTAGCTGTCCCGCGCGCGGCTCAGCGCCCAGGCACGGGTGGCCTCCTCGGGGTGGCGCGCGGCGACTGCGGCTGCGGCTGCGGCGTACTTGAGGTTGGTCTGGACCCCCCAGTTGTCATAGCCGGGGCCGAACCACCCGACCCCGTCCTCGGCCTGGGTCCACCAGCGTTCCATGGCGGCCAGCCATCGGCCGAGTTGTTCGACTGGGGTCATGACTGCAGGGCTGCATGGGCGGCCTTGTACTCGTCGAGGATCTGGCTGCCGCCTCCAGACATGAACGCCTCGACGGCGGCCGTCCAGTCGCTGACCGGGCGCCGACCCAGGATGATGTCGATCTCGGCACTCTCCAGGTTGGTCCGCAACGACGCCAGTTGCTGGCTGGCGGTCTCGGAGTACAGCCCGTTGGTGGGGTCGATGAACGACTTGTCGCTGACCGCGTGCTGCCAGTCCCAGGCCGACTGCACTGTCTCCTGCCGCTTGGCTGAGTAGATCACTCTCGAAGCGTCTGAGATGTAGATCGATCCGATGTTGATCTCTGAGGCCCGCTCGGTGACGGCGGGGTCGGGGCCGTCCAGGTCGTAGTGGATGCCCTCGATGCCGTAGTGGATGAAGAGGTACTCCTCTGTGCCGAACGGCGCCGCGTGGTAGTCGGCTACCTTGAGCAAGGTCTCGATTCGGTCGTCGGAATCGGCGCTGATCGCAGTGATGCCGACATTGGGCTTGTTGATCTGCTGGGTGCCGATGCCGCCGTCGAACCCGATGACCGGGTATGCCTGGATCTCTAGTCCCTCCACGCTGGAGTACTGGTTGTAGAGGCTGAACCAGGCGACGAAGGAGTCGTTGTGCAGTATCGAGGTGCCAGCCCCGAACCAGTCCTTGAGCGTCGACGAGGGCGCAACCGCGGCATCGGGGTTGATGACGCCCGCCTGCTGCAAGGTACGTACGGCTTCCAGCGCGTCCTGGTGCCGTTCATCCTCCAGGCTGGTAGCAAACTCGCCGCCGTCGACGAACCAGTAGCTGGGGATGTCAAGCATCGAACGCACGTAACCGAGCGGGAACGATCCCCATGCCCAGGTGTTGCCGCCGGTGAGCTGCGTCGACAGCGCAGCCAGGTCCTCGAAGTCGGCGGGTGGCTCCGTGACTCCCTGCGCCGCGAGGAGGTCGGCACGCACAAGCACGGCAGGCTGTGACATCAGGCCACGCTGGATGGGCAACGCCCGGATACGCCCCTCGAAGATGCACTCCTGCCACGATGCCGTCGGCAGGTTGGCGAGGGCTGGGTAGTCGTTGATCGCAACGCCCGCGAGGTGATCTGTCAGGTCTGCCGCCTTGGCAGCCATGAACTGGGGCAACGACTGGGTGCTACCGACGTAGAAGAAGTCAGAGAGAGTGTCGCCCGCGACCGTGGTGGCGAACTTGGCGTCGTACTCACCTGAGGGCGTTGCAGTGATGTTCAGCTCGGAGCCGAGCCGCTCGTTGAGCTCCTGCCAGAACGCGTTCTGGTTCATCGTCGGCGGGATGGCGAACGCCGTCGGCACCATCGCGGTGATGGGTTGGCCGTCGCCCGGGGTGCCATCGGCGTACGCGCGCGGCTCAGCAGGGTAGGCGAAGAACCCGTTCGAGGTGCGGCCTTCTTGCTCTCCCAGGTCGGGTTCAACGGCGGTGTACGGCACATAGGCCGGCAGAGCGTCGGCGCCGCCCTCACCGGAGGCCCCGTCACCGCCGCCGGGCGACCCGCTACCGCCGCCGGAGCATGCGGCGAGGCCTGCGAGGGCCGCACCGCCCAGACCTGCGGTCAGGAAGGTCCGGCGAGTCGGGATACGGACTGAATGGGACATCGGTGTCTCCTTGTGTGGGGTTCTGCGCTGCCCTCGGGGCACCGCATGGGGCGGATGGGCTGGTCTTGCTCGCGCGTCAGCCCTTGACAGCGCCGGTGAGCGCGCCTTTGGCGAAGTGGCGTTGCAGGAACGGGTAGACGCACAGGATCGGGACGATCGAGATGACCAGGATCGCCATCTGCAACGTGACCTGGGGCGGCACGATCCCCGAGTCGAGATCGGCCGCTTGCACACGCTCGCCGTTGGCCACGTAGGACCGGAGGACCAGTTGCAGCGGCCACAGCGAGGTGTCGTTGATGTAGAGCATCGCGGTGAAGAAGGAGTTCCAGTAACCCACCGCGTAGAAGAGTCCGATGACGGCCAGCGCTGCCTTGGACAGCGGCAGCACGATCCGGCCGAGCAGACCGAACTCACCGGCGCCATCGATCTGAGCAGCTTCGAGCACGTCCTGCGGCAAGTTGCTGAAGAAGGCGCGCAGCACGATGACGTTGAAGGCGCTCAGGCACGTCGGCACGATCAGGGCCGCCAGCGTGTCGAGCATCCCGAACTGCTTGACCACCAGATACATCGGGATCATTCCGGGACTGAAGAAGAGGCTGCAGATCAAGAGCATGGTGAGCGCACGCCGTGCCGGCAGCGCGCGGCGCGTGAGCGCGTAGGCGAGCATCGACGAGACGGTGAGCGAGAGCAGAGCGCCCAATGCCGTCACGATTCCACTGACGCCGAGCGCTCGCGTCACGACACCACCTGCGAGCACCGCGCGATAGGCGGACAGGTCGAGACTCTCCGGCCACAGCACGAGGCCTCCGGCCGCTGTCACTTGTGCCGCGGGCGCGAGCGAGGTAGCGACGATGCCGACGAACGGGACGACGACGAGGGCGCAGGCGATGGTGAAGACCAGAGCCTTGACGACCTGCATCGCGCGAGATGAGGGCGGCTGACCGTTGACGAGCCGGTATCGGCGCTGCGCTGTCATGAGCGGTACAACCCGTCCTCCCCGAACATATGAGCGACCTTGTTCGCACCCAGCACGAGAAGTACCGAGACGACGCCCTTGACGAGCCCGACCGCTGCGGCCTGGCTCCAGTTGCCGCCGACGATCCCGTTGTTGTAGACGTAGGTGTCCAACACCTCCGATGCCTCCAAGCCAACAGCGGGCTGCTGCAGGATGATCTGCTCGAAGCCGACGCTCAAGGCATCGCCCAGCCGCAGAATCAGCAGCAAGATCGCGACGCTTCGCAGCGCCGGCAGCGTGATGTGCCAGAGCTGACGGATCCGGCTCGCACCGTCGACCACGCTCGCCTCGTACAGCTGAGGGTCGATCTGCGAGAGCACGGCCAGGAAGAGAATCGTCGCCCAGCCTGCGTCCTTCCAGATCAGCTGACTGGTCAGCAGCGGGATGAACAGATCGGGGTTGCCGATGATCTGGAACGGATCCTGGCCATGCGCTCGAAGGAAGTTGTTGATCATCCCTGAGCCGCCCAGGAACTGCTGGAAGATCCCCACCACGATGACCCAGGACAGGAAGTGCGGCAGGTAGAGCACGCTCTGCACCACCCGTTTGATTCGCTCATTGGCCAGCGACGTCAGAGCGATCGCCAGTGCGATCGGGATCGGGAAGACGACCACGACCTGGACGAGCGTGATGATCAGCGTGTTGGTCAGCGCTGTCAGGAACCGAGGGTCGCCACTGACGATGACCGCGAAGTTCTCCCACCCAACCCACTCGCTGTCCCAGATTCCTACGAAAGGCAGGTAGTGCTTGAACGCGATCACGTTGCCCAGCAGCGGAAAGTACTGAAACGCCAGCAGCACGATCACGCCCGGCGCTGCCAGCAGCAGCAGCGGTAGACGGCGACGCAGCGCCGGCGCGCTTGGTGTGGCACTCACACGCATACAACTCCAGTGTCGAAGCCAATGAACGCGCGTTCATTGGTGCTCGGTGACGGTAGCCTGGGGCCCTTCGACGTGTCAAGACAACGCCCGAGCGAGGCGGAAGGAGGCAGCGGGTGCCCCGAGCCAGAAATGACGCGCCGCGGCAACGAGTGCGGATGGCGGACGTCGCTGCCGCAGCCGGCGTGTCACGCGCCACGGTGTCACGAGTTCTCAGCGGGGACCCCGCGGTCATCGAGCCGACTGCGACAGCGGTGCGGGAGGTCATCGACCGGCTGGGCTATCGCCCGGACCTGGCCGCGCGGGCGCTCATGGGCTCCAGCCGCACGCTCGGCGTGCTCTTCGGCGAGCCGCCCGCGAGGGCCTCGGCCCATCTCCTTGCCGGCATCCACGATGCAGCCACGAGCGAGGGCTACACGCTCACGGTCGCGATCGCCACCGATCATGAGGGCACGCAGCTGCGTCGTGGTCTGGACGCCATGGTCGATCAGCGGATCGCTGCTGCGATCGTGCTACCTGCCACCCCACTCAACGCACAGCTGGTGGCCGACGCCGACGTGCCCTTTCCTGTGGTCAGCACGACCGACCTCGGACCCGATGCCCCGCTCTCCATTGCCGCGCTGAACGAGCGCGAGGCAGTCGACGTCGTCGTCAACCATCTTCAGCAGATCGGCAGAACCAGGATCCTGCACATATCGGACCGCCCTGGAACGATCGTGTCGCAGATGCGGCATGACGGCTGGGCCGCCCGCGTGGGAGACCCCGCACTCTACGAGACCTCGAACGAGTGGACCGCCAACGCCGGATACGAGGCACTGCACCGAGCGATCGCACGAGGTGTGCGCCCCGACGCCGTCTTCGCGGCTAGCGACGACCTCGCGCTAGGAATCCTGCGGGCCGCCGCCGAGCTGAACCTGCGGGTCCCTGAAGATCTCGCGGTCGCTGGCTTCGGCGGATTCCCGATCACCGAGTACTACGGGCCCGGACTGACCACCATGGAAACCGACCTGCACGAGCGCGGCTCCCTCGCCGTCGATGAGTGCCTCCGCCGACTGGCCGAACCCACCAGCCCGCCCGAACGACGGTTGCTCCCCGCCCAGCTCGTCGTGCGCAGCTCGACCGTCTTGCACCCTCGGGCGCGACACCTCGATCGGGCCGAGCCGAAGACGTAGACGCCGACGGGCCGTTCCGCGTCGTGCATCCTCACCTGGAGAGGACGCACCTCGACGAGCGGTAGTAGTGTCGCGGCACTGACGCGCTCCCTCCGCGGAGGACCGAATGCTCAACGAACTCGACTCGCTCGAACACGGCCGTTCAGCCCGTCAACGCCTGCGTCGCCGGGACCAGGCAGACGTGGTGCTGCCCCACGACCGAGATCCGGTCGCGATCATCGAGGGACAGCACGCCTCTCGACTGCCCGATCTCGTGCCGGTGCGGATCGGGCGGATGCTGCAGTCCCCGTTCACGTACTACCGCGGCACGGCGGCGGTGATGGCGGCGGACCTGCGCGATGCCCCGACCACGGATCTGGACGTCGTGGCGTGCGGTGACGCTCACATCTCCAACTTCGGCTTCTACGCCTCTCCGGAACGGGAGCTGGTGTTCGACCTCAACGACTTCGACGAGGCCGCCGTGGCTCCGTGGGAGTGGGACGTGCGCCGACTGGTGGCGAGCGTGCACATCGGTGGCCGTGACGTCGGTCTGACCGAGGAGCAGTGCCGCGAGGCGACCACGCACGCCGGCGATGCCTACCGCCGCACGCTCGCCGGCGCGCTGGAGATGACCGCCACCGAGCGCTACTTCGCACGCGCCGACGACTCCGAGGTGGCGGTCAGGCTGGGCAAGGCCGGCCGCAAGACGGTGACGAAGGCCGCGGCGAAGGCGCGCGGCCGCACGTCCGACCAGGTGACCAGGAAGCTCACGACCACCTCCGACGACGGCCAGGTTCGGATCGCCGACCAGAAGCCCGTGCTGCAGCATGTCGACCACGCGACGCCCGACGAGCTCCGTGGGCTGTTCGAGTCGTACCGCCGCACGGTGCGCGAGGACATCGCCTTCCTGCTCGGCCAGTACCAGCTCATCGACGTCGCGCTGCGGGTCGTGGGCGTGGGGAGCGTGGGCACTCGCTGCTACCTGATCGCGCTCCAGGGGCCGAGCGGCGAGATGCTGTTCCTCCAGGCCAAGGAGGCCCCGCAGTCGGTGCTGGTCAGCCACGGCGGGCGGCCCGAACGCGTTCCCGGGCACGGCGCCCAGACGGTCACCAGCCAGGGGCACCGGGTGGTGGCCGCGCAGCGCGTCCTCCAGGCGAGTTCCGACCCATTCCTCGGCTGGATCACTGGTTGGGCAGGTGAGCGCGGCCCGAGCCGACGCCGCGACGTGGACTACTACTGGCGCCAGTTCCGCGACATGAAGGGCTCGATCGACCCCGCCACCCTCGACGCGGAGCAGCTTCGCCTGTACAGCGGGCTGTGCGCGGGGCTGCTCGCCCGCGCCCACGCACAGTCGCCCTCAGCCTTCGCGATCAGCGGCTACCTGGGCTCCTCGGACCGGTTCGCGCTCGCCACGGCCCGCTGGGCGGCCGCCTACGCCGATGTCGCCGAGGACGACTTCGCGGCCCTGGATCAGGCGGTGCGGCATGGGCGCCTCGCCGCGGAACGCGGCGTCTGAACGGCTGACCTGTCGACGGCGCAGTCCCGGGCGATCTGTCGGGTCGCCCGGGTGAGCCCTGATCAGGGCGACGTCAGTCGCCCGAGCTCGCTTCGCCGTCGGGACCGGCCAGCGGCGCCGGCGTGGCCAACACCCGGTCGATCCGGTTCCCCTCGACGTGGGTCACCTCGATGCGAGCCCCCCGGAGCATCACCGCGTCGCCGACCCCGGCGACCCGGCCCAGCCGGTCGAGCACGAACCCAGCCACGGTCTCGTAGTCGCCCTCGTCGGGAAGCTCGATACCGGTGGCCTCGGCGAAGTCCTCGAGGTTCGTGGCGCCGGCGAGTGCCACCTCGCCGCCCGGTCCGCGGCGCTTGGCGGCCTGGGCACCGGTGTCGAACTCGTCGTGGATCTCGCCCACGAGCTCCTCGACCAGGTCCTCGAGCGTGACGATCCCGTCGGTGCCGCCGTACTCGTCGATGACCACAGCGATGTGCACCCGCTCGCGGCGCATCATCGCCATCGAGGGCAGCAGCGCGTTCGTCGAGGGCAGCACCACGATCCGGCGCACCAGGTCGCGGACCGTGCGCGCCACCGCGGCGGGCGCGGCGACCGGGCCTGCGCCCGCATCGTCGTCACCGGCGTGCGCCACGAGATCGGCACGCAGCACATCGCGCACGTGCACGAACCCGAGCACGTCGTCGAAGTCGGTCCCGATCACCGGGTATCGCGAGTAGGGCTGCTCGTCCATCTGCTGGGCGGCCTCGTCGAGCGTGAGGTCGGCCTGGATGAACACCACGTCGTACCGCGGTCGCATCACCTCACCGATCGTGTGCTCGGTGGCGTTGAACACGTCGGTGAGGATCTTGCGCTCGTCCGCCGGCAGCGACTCGTTGGTGATGACGAGGTCGCGCAGCTCCTGCTCGGTCATCTCCTCCCCGGTGGCCTTCGGGTCGCCGCCGAGCAGCCGCACCACCAGGTTGGTCGAGGCCGACAGCAGCCAGATCACCGGGCGCATGATCGTGGCGAACACGTCGAGCGGAGGGCCCACCACGAGGGCGAAGGTAGACGCTCGCTGCAGCGCCAGCCGCTTCGGGACCAGCTCGCCCAGCACGAGCGACAGGTAGGCGATCAGCAACGTCATCAGCACGAACGCCACAGTGCCGGCAGCGGACTCCGAGAGCCCCAGACTCTCGAAGGCGGGCGCCACCGCAGGCGCGATCGTCGACGCGCCGTACGCTGCCGAGAAGAACCCGGCCAGCGTCACCCCGACCTGCACGGCGGACAGGAAGCGGTTCGGGTTCCTCGCCACCGCCGCCACCCGCTCGCCACGGGGGCCCTTCTTGGCGAGCTGGGCCAGCTGGCTCTCGCGCAGCGACACGAGCGCGAGCTCGGTTCCGGCGAACACTCCCCCGACGAGGATGAACAGCAGCACCAGCGCGATGTTCGCGAGCAGACCGTCCATCAGCGCGCGTCACCAGAATGTCGGTATCCGTCCATTCCGCACACGGTACCGAACCCGCGCCGGGCAGACATTCCCCCACGGCATCCCTCACCGAGGTGGACGTCGTCAGTACCGTTGTTGCTCGTGATCGACGAGGCAACCACCCGGGCACGGCTGGCGCCGGATGACCTGCCGGAGCTACTGGTGCACCTGGGCTTCCACGACGACGACGCGGTCGAGGCCGTGGGAGTTGCGGACCGGCTCAGGCGCAGCCGCTCGGACGTCGCCGCGGTCGCGCGGATGGCGTCGCTGCTCACCGAGGGCGTGGGACGGCTGC
>NZ_JBMDXJ010000073.1:0-7320 GCF_048594945.1 Pseudactinotalea sp.
CGAAGCGCTCCCGGTCCCGGATGCCACCAGCCTGCTGGTGATGTGATCATGTCAGGATCAGGCATGCCGACGAGCTGACGGACCCGCTCAGGGTCGCGGTGATCGGACTCGGTGCCCGGGTGCCGCTCGCGCCAGCTGGCAGCGGCCGGAGCGGAAGGGGTAGCGGGCGCCGATCCAGCACCCGATGCGGGTGGGCGGCTCGCCACGGTGCTGGGGCATGCGGTGCCGGTGCACACCTCGGTCGTGGAGCTGCTGCCTGCTGTGCCAGCTCAGCCATTGGCTGGTCGAAGCGATCTCCTGCGACTGCCAGCCGGCCCGCTGATCGAACTCCGCCAGCAGGAGCAGGACCGACCTGTCGTGTCAGCCAGTGTGGCGGCCAGACTCCCCAGCTCGTTCGCGATCCAGTCAAGGTCTCGGTCACCGCTGAGCTCGTCTTCGACCACCGGCAGCGTCGCCGCCATTGCTGCCATCGTCGCACTCTCGATGCGTACGTTTGTACGAGGGTCGGCGCTTCCGCGGACGTGCCTGGCGGGTGGGCCAGGCGAGGATCGTGCAGATCCGCGGCGGCAGACGTCAGGGGGCGACGACCCGTCGAAGAGGTCTGGGAAACTCCTCAAGTCGGTCCGTGGCGAGGTCGATCAGGCGGTCCACCTCGTGGAGGGCGATGCGGATCGCGCCGAGAGTGACGGCGTCCGGCCCCAGGGGCGACAGCTCTAGTCGCGGCATGCGTGCGGTGAGTGGCTCGAGGTGCCGACGCAGTGGCTCCAGGAGCGTCTCGCCGCCGGCCGAGAGTCCGCCGCCGATCACCACGAGCTCGGGATCGATCGTCGCGACCAGGGCAGCGACGCCCTCCGCGAGGGCGTGCGTGTAGTCGTCGACCCGCTGCTGGGCGGCGGCATCGCCCTCGCGTGTGCGGTCGAAGACCGACTTGATGTCGACCTCCTCATCTGGGCGCTCCTTGAGTCGCGCCGCCGCGCCACGCCAGCGCAGGAACGGGAGGTGATGGATCTCGCTCGCATACCCGCGGAAGCCGGTGAGCAACCGGCCATCGACCATGATGCCGGCGCCGATCGACTGCCCGACCGCGATGTTCACCAGGCTGTCGACGCCTTGACCGGCACCCTTCCAGTGCTCGCCCACAGTCGCGATGTTGCAGTCGTTGCCGACCAACAGGGGCCGTTCCACAAGCGCACCAAGCTCGGACTGCAGGTCCAGGCCGGTCCAGCCGGGCATCCCGCCGGCAGCCACGATCCGGCCCTCGTGAATGACGCCGCGAGCCCCCGCCACCACGACCCAGAGCTGGCTGTACCTCACCTTCGCCTGCTGGCAGCAGGTCTCCAGAACGCCGCGTGCGGCGGCGAGCCGTTCCTGGGGTCCCACCTCGGGATCGATCTCGAACGAGAGCGACGCGACCGGCTCGCCGCTGAGGTCGGAGATCACGGCACGGATGCGGTGCCGACCCAGGTCGATGCCGGCGACGTAGCCCGCTTCAGCCCGGTACCGATAGCGGCGCGGCGCTGGGCCGATCTGGGGAGCGCTGGCACCTGCAGGCTTCTCCTCGGCCACCCATCGCAGGTCGAGCAGCTGGTTCACGATCTGCTGGGCGGCCGTGCGCGAGACGCCGACCGCGTCACCGATCTGCGCGACCGTGGCCGCGCCGGCACGGAATCGGTCGAGCGCTGCCCCGAGGTTGATGCGGCGCAGCAATGCCTGGTCGCCGCCGCCTTGGCGCGCGCCACCGGCGGCAGCGGCTCGCCTCGTAGAGATCATCGCCAGAGCCTACAACCTCCCGCCGCATATTCACATGAAACTAACTTGTCAGAGAAACTGCAGGTCAGATGGCTTGACAGCCCACTATGGAAGGCGCCATGATCATGGCGCAAGGCGCTGCCCGGCGCTTGAGCCGCCACGGCGACGTGGCCAGACGAAGGACAGCAGCGTGCTCGCACCGCGGTACCTGACCAGCTTCGAGCAGTACCGGTACGTCACCTATCCGCACCTCAACGGCTTCGTCACGGATGCCGAAGGAACCACGACCGGCATCGTCGTCGGGCAGATCGAGCTCGAGCCCGCCACGATGAGCCTGCACCTGATCGACCTCGAGACCGGCGCGGAGCGCGAGCTGTGCCGCTTCGGCAACCCGATCGATCCCGCGAATCCATACAGCTGGTACGACGTCGCAACGGACGGCACTCGGATCGTCACGATGTTCAGCAACCAGGTGATCGCGATCGACATCGAGGCCGAGACCGTCACGACCCGCCCGGTGTTCACGCCGCCCGAGCGCCACGAGCTCTCGGTGATCGTCACCCTCCATCCCCATGCAGATCGGTGCCTCGCCTCCTATTACCCGCCTGGCAAGAAGACCGGCCCGAGCGTGCTCGTCGAGATCGACCTGGTCACCGGCGAGGTGACCCAGCTCCTCGACTCCGCCACCGAGCTGGCGCACTTCCAGTACTGCGAAGCCGATCCGAGTTGGATCGGGTTCGCCAACCAGAGTCGCTTCGCGCACAACTACGGCCCGTACAACCGACTGTGGGCGATGCACCCCGAGCACGCGCCGCGTGGCAAGAAGATCTGGGATCAGATCGCCGGCGAGGGCATCGTTCCCACCGGTCACGAGGCGTGGGCCTTCGACGACGTGTACTGCGTCACCGTCGCCGCCGACACCACGCAGCCCTCCAACACCCCGTGCGAGGGCACACCGGGGCTCTGGCAGATCTGGCCGGACGAGCGCGAGCCACGGCTGATCGTCAAGGCTGCGGACTACAACCACGCCTCGATCAGCCGGCAGGGCGATCTCGCCGTCGTCGACGCCGGACCGGCGCGGCCGCCGTGGCTCTTCCCGGGGTGGGAGGGCGACCCGACCAACCCGGAAGCCTCGATCGGCCGCATCGAGCTCGTCAGCATGACCGGCGCATTTGCACCCACGCCGGTCGCCGACATCCACTTCGGCGGCGTCCACCCACGCCATGGCCACCCTGGGTTCTCGCCCGACGGCGCCTGGGTGGCGTTCACCGATACCGATCCAGCAACCCAGCGGACGCGCGTCGGTCTCGCCGACGTGCACGCGGCTCGCCGCTGAGCCACCGCAACCACCGACAAGGAAGACGGAGATGACCCACTATTTCCCTGCCCAGATCTCTCGCCGCAGCCTGCTCACCGCCGGACTCGGAGCCGCCGCCGGGCTCGGCCTTGCCGCCTGCGGATCCGACGCCCCGGGTGGAGGTGGAAGCAGCAGCGGCGGTGGCGCGAGTGTCGAGCTGACCGTCGCGATCATCCCCGACCCTCCGGGTGCGGGCGAGTTCTACCGGGCCCAGTTCGATGCGTTCGAAGCTGCAAACCCCGGCATCACGATCAAGGTGATCGAGAACCCGGCGGATCAGCAGATCACGGCAGTCGAGCTGATGTTCCAGCAAGGCAACGCCCCGGACATTTACCGTGCCCAGGCAGCCGGATTCGACCAGCTCTACAGCCGGGGCTGGGCCCGCCCGCTCGACGAGTTCGTCACGGACGACTTCCTCGCCAGATTCCCCGAGGGCACCATGGACCCCGCGAGCTCCGGCGTGCACCGCGACGGCGCGCTCGTCTCGATCCCGTTGGTCTGGGGTCGGTGGTCGGCGATGGACCTGTTCGTCTACAACAAGCAACTGCTCTCGGCGAGCGGCTTCGACGCCTTACCGACAACATGGGGCGAGATCGAGGAGATCGCCAAGGCTGTCACCACCGACGGCGGTGGTCGCGTGTTCGGAGTCGAGCCCGGCCAGGCCTCGGGGATCGTCAGGCTGTCACGGCAGGGCGTGCCGTACTCGATCCCGGGCGATGGCATCAACCTCATCACCGGGGCGCCTGACGCGGCGAACCCGATCATGGTCGAGGCGGTGGAGCTGATGCGGCGGATGAACGCCGACGGCACGTTGATCACCGGGTGGGAGACGTTCGACAGTGCGCGCTCGTACACGGAGTTCGCGGCCGGCAGCTTCGCGATGTATACGGCGCAGGCCTGGCACATCGCCGAGATCCGCAAGCTCAACCCGGAGATCGAGATGGGGATCATCGCGGCTCCGGTGCCGGACGCCGGGCGTGGGTCGTATACGCCGATCGTGCAGCAGTTCGACCCGCTGTGGTCGATGTCGGCCGAGACCGAGCACCCCGAGGAGTCGTGGTTGCTCCTGGACTTCCTGGCCTCGGAGGAGTTCTACCGTGCCTACTACGAGGAGTTCGGGACGCTTACGGCCATGCAGAGCGTGTGGGAGGACGACGCACGCAACGATCAGGATCTGAGCCAGATGCTCGAGGTCGCTGAGTCGACGATGCTGGTGGTGCCCAACCCGAAGCTCGCCAGCGCCGGCGGGGCGGCGGTGCTCGAGGCCCGTGCTCAGCGTCCCGAGCTCCGGTTCACCGACTCAGCGCTGGAGTCGATGATCAAGAACGAGGAGTTCGCTCCGAAGGCGGCCGCGCTCGACGAGAGCGTGCAGGCGCTCCTCGAGGAGGTCTTCGCGAGCGGTGACGCCTCGCCCGAGGACATCACGTTCCCCGACTGGGACCCGCTGCAGCCCTACGACGCGGCGAGCTGAGTCAGTGGCGGTACGAACACGGCGGACGGCGGCCCAGCGGCGGGAGTACCTCTGGTGCTTCCTGCTGCTGGTCCCGTTGCTGGTGACGTTCGGCGGCTTCACCTTGTGGCCGATCGTCGCTAGCTGGTGGTACTCGTTCTTCGACTGGGACGGCGTCGGTACACCGACCGACTGGGTGGGTCTGGCCAACTTCGTCGAGGTCGCGAGCAACGCGGCCTTCTGGCGGGCGTTCTGGCACTCGTTCCTGTTCTCGTTGGTGGCGATCGGCGTCGAGCTCCCGCTCGCGCTGGTCTTCGCGATCCTGCTGAACAACGTGCGCCTGCGTGGTCGCAACCTCTATCGCCTCGCCCTGTTCGTGCCGGTCGTGACGACGACGGCGGTCGTCGGCATCGTCTTCGTCGCCCTGTTGGATCCCGTGCGTGGTTCGGTCAACGACGCGTTGCTGACGCTCGGTCTGATCGACGCTCCCATCAACTTCCTGGGCTCGACGAGCTCAGCGTTGCCGTCGCTGATGGTGATCGACCTGTGGAAAGGATTCGGGGTCTCGCTCGTGTACTGGCTCGCCGCACTGCAGACCGTGCCCAAGGAGCTCATCGAGGCCGCCCAGCTCGACGGTGCGCGCCGCTCGTCGGTGGTGCGACACATCATGGTGCCGGTCATGGCGCCGATCGCCATCGTGATCATGCTGCTGCTGTTTCAGCGCAGTCTCGGGACGTTCGACCTCGTGCAGGCTATGACGGCGGGCGGTCCAATCTACTCCACCGACGTCGTCCCGACCTTCATCTACCGGTTCGCATTCGACCCGGAGATGCAGGCGCCGCGGTACGGGTTCGCGTGCGCTGCCGGCGTGGTCTTCGGGATGCTCACGCTCGTCCTCACCTTGATGCAGGCACCGGCACTGCGCTATCAGAGGCGGGTGTCGGTATGAGCATCGACGTCGTGGAACCGACTCGCACGGCTGACGACCTGCCCAAGCTATTCCACAGCAGGAGGTCGCTGCGCCGATGGCGGCCGCAGCTGTGGCACCTGTTCCTCCTCCCGTTCTGCGTGCTGTGGGTCTATCCCTTCATCTGGATGTTCTCGGCAGCCTTCAAGTCACAGCGCGAGATGCTGCTGGGCGGCCTGCACCTGATCCCGGAAGAGCCCACGCTCGACAACTTCGTCCGTGCCTGGACCACCGCGAAGTTCGGCGCCTACACCCTCAACACGATCGTCTTCACGGTCCTGGTCGTCGGCATCGTCCTGCTCGTGTCCTCGCTGTCGGGATATGCCCTGTCCCGCCCCGGCCTGCCGCTCAAGAAGTGGATCATCGCCGGTCTGGTGGCGACGATGTTCATCCCGCACGGCTACACGATCATCCCGGTGTTCCTGCTGGTCAACGAGCTGGGTCTGGGCAGCAGCCTCCTCGGTGCGGCGCTGGCCCAGGCAGGCCCTGTGCAGGTGGTGCCGGTGCTGCTGTTCATGGGGTTCTTCGCCGGCATCCCCTCCGAGCTGGAGGACGCGGCGAAGGTGGACGGCGTCGGGTTCCTGCGGATCTTCGCCCTGATCATGATGCCGTTGGCCAAGCCCGTGATCGGCACCGTCGCCCTGCTCAACTTCATCAGCGCCTGGAGCGCGTTCTTCGTGCCCCTGGTGTTCACGCTCGGCAACCCCGAGCTCCGCACGCTCGGCGTGGGAATGTACAACTTCTTCGGCCAGGAGGGCACCGACTACGCCGGTCTCGCCGCTGCGGCCACGATCAGCGTGCTGCCCACCATCGTCGTCTTCCTGCTGCTGCAGAAGACTTTCATCGAAGGCATCGCCGGTGCCGTCAAGAGCTGATCGGAACACGCCCATGCCAACTTCCCTGCGCACTGACATCCTCGTCGTCGGCGGTGGCCTCGGCGGTGTGGCCGCGGCCCTTGCCGCGCTGCGCCGCGGGCACCAGGTGGTGCTCACCGAGGAGTACGCCTGGCTCGGTGGTCAGCTGACCTCGCAGGCCGTGCCGCCGGACGAGCACCCATGGATCGAGATGTTCGGTGCCACCGGCAGCTACCGCGAGCTGCGCGAGCGCATCCGCGCCTACTACCGCGCGAACTACCCGCTCACCGATGCCGCTCGTGCCCGGCGCGACCTGAACCCCGGCGCCGGGTGGGTGAGCAAGCTCTGCCACGAGCCGCGCGTGGCGGTCGCCGTGATCGACGAGATGCTGGCCCGCTGGCGGGCTTCGGGTGCGTTGCGTGTGCTGCAGCCGGTGCGCCCGGTCGCTGCCGACGTCGAGCACGACCATGTGCGCGCGGTCACCCTCCGTGATGCCCGCACGGGCGAGGACATCCTGATCGAGGCGACCTACGTCATCGATGCGACCGAGACAGGCGAGCTGCTGCTGCTGACCGGTACCGAGTACGTCGTCGGTGCCGAGGCACAGTCGGACACCGGGGAGCCCAGCGCCCCGGCGAGTGCTGACCCGGGCAACATCCAGGCGGTCAGCGTGTGCTTCGCCGTCGACCATGTCGAGGGCGACCAGACGATCGAGCGACCCGAGAGGTACGAGCACTGGCGGTCGGTGCAGCCGGACTTCTGGGGCTCACCGCTGCTGAGCTTCTCCGCGCCCAACCCGCGGACCCTGGAACCGCTGCCGCGCGTGTTCGACCCGAACCCGGGTGATGACGTGCTCGCGGTCGACGCCGACCAGTCCAAGCAGGGCGGGGACGTCAACTTGTGGACGTTCCGCAGGATCGTCGCGCGCGACATGTTCAGGCCC